>NZ_WBKL01000140.1:0-26281 GCF_015714705.1 Nostoc sp. NZL
GCTCCCCCACCTCCTTCATCTTCCCCACTCCCCAAAGTTGCAGATTTTTGTTAAAAGAATTTAATCTATCTAAAATATATATTAATTATAAATTTAGCGAAGTTTCACAAGACCCCAGCGGTTTGCTAGATTGTAGAAGCAAATTACAGTGGGCTAGGCAGTGTGCCAGTTCAGATGCACTTCCATTGCATATGGGTGGTTTTCCACACCTAATGGTGCGGCTAGCCCCTCTGGTTAATGGGCGGGGTTTTCCTCTCCTACGTAGCACAATTGTAAAAGAGATAGCCGACTCGGCAGTGAGAAGTCTGAGCATAGGCTTCCTCTGCTCATAAATTCTATGGCTTTTGTCGTCTCCCACGAGGAAAGCACATGTTGCTCAAGATTTGTCGGTGATTTTTGTAAAGGGTAAAGGGTAAAATCAATTATTAACAAAAATTAATTTTATCTTCTGCCTGACCTCCGGCAAGCCACCCTCTGAAGGACACTGCATTGCTCTTCTAGAGCTGTAGGCAAAACGCCTTCCTGTAGGGTAGCAAGTGACCGCGAGTGACGTTCTACTGCCTTCTGCTTTCTTCCTTCTAACTTTTACCTTTGCTATATGGCCCGCGACTATTATGAAATCCTGGGTGTCTCTCGTGACACCGACAAAGAAGAAATCAAACAAGCCTATCGCCGTTTAGCCCGGAAGTTTCACCCAGACGTGAACAAAGAACCGGGCGCGGAGGATCGCTTTAAAGAAATTAACCGTGCTTATGAGGTACTCTCAGAGCCAGAAACCCGCGCTCGTTACGATCGCTTTGGTCCAGAGGGTGTATCAGGTGCTGCTGGCCCTGGCTTCCAAGATGTCGGCGATATGGGTGGTTTTGCCGATATATTTGAAAGCATTTTTAGCGGCTTTGCTGGCGGTATGGGTAGTCCCACGCAACAAAGACGGCGCAGTGGGCCTGCTAGGGGTGATGACCTACGGCTAGACCTGAAGTTAGACTTTCGGGAAGCGGTATTTGGCGGCGAAAAAGAAATTCGCATTTCCCATCTAGAAAATTGTGAAGTCTGTAGCGGTTCTGGTGCTAAACCTGGAACCCGCCCCCGGACTTGTTCTACTTGTAGCGGATCGGGTCAAGTCCGCCGTGTCACCAGAACACCTTTTGGCAGTTTCACCCAAGTCTCGACTTGTCCCACCTGTAATGGGACAGGGATGGTAATTGAAGATAAGTGTGATGCGTGTGATGGTAAGGGTGCAAATCAAGTTACAAAGAAACTCAAAATTACCATTCCGGCTGGGGTGGATAATGGCACACGCTTGCGGATTTCTAGTGAAGGAGATGCCGGTCAACGCAGTGGCCCTCCTGGAGATTTATACGTTTACTTGTTCGTAAATGAGGACGAGGAATTCCAACGGGATGGCATTAATATTCTCTCTGAAATCAAACTTAGCTATCTGCAAGCGATTTTAGGTTGTCGGTTAGAGGTAGATACGGTAGATGGCCCTGTGGAATTGATCATTCCGGCTGGAACCCAGCCCAATACGGTGATGAAGTTAGAAAATCGCGGTGTACCCCGTTTGGGTAATCCCGTTAGTAGAGGGGATCATATGCTGACAGTATTAATTGATATTCCCACCAAGGTCACCCCTGAGGAGAGGGAACTGTTGGAGAAGCTGGCTAAAATTAAGGGAGATCGCACTGGTAAAGGCGGTCTAGAAGGATTCTTGGGAAATTTATTTAAGTAATGAAGCCCTCTTCTCTTTTAACTCCCGATGCTCAACTTGATTTACGCGGCACCCCTTGCCCAATTAATTTTGTGCGGACAAAACTACGTCTGGAGAAAATGCCATTGGGAGGTTTGCTAGAAGTCTGGCTAGACCCTGGTGAGCCGATTGAGCAGGTTCCCGATAGTCTGACAATGGCAGGTTATCAGGTGGAACAAATTACAGACTGTAGTAGTTATTTTTCTCTGATAGTACGCCGTCCAGTTACTGGCCAATGACAGGGGAAAATTTTGCCACAACTGGACAGTTATTGGGTACGGTGCTAGCCGTACAGGCTAATTTTTACCGAGTACAACTGGATCAAGAGGATGGGGAGATCAGGGAGATGAGGGAGCAAGATCCTTCTCATCTTCCCCATCCCCCTCTCCTCCTCTGTACTCGCCGAACACGCCTGAAAAAAATCGGGCAACAGGTGATGGTAGGCGATCGCGTTGTGGTAGAAGAGCCAGATTGGGCTGGGGGACGGGGAGCGATCGCTGATGTCTTACCCCGTCACAGCGAATTAGATCGTCCGGCGATCGCTAATGTCAACCAAATCCTATTGGTATTTGCCGTTGCTGATCCGCCTTTGGAACCTTATCAGCTGAGTCGGTTTTTGATTAAGGCTGAGTCTACTGGCTTGGATGTGCTTTTATGCTTAAATAAAAGTGATTTAATTTCGCAACAGGAACAGCAGCAAGTTAGCGATCGCTTGCTTGGTTGGGGCTATCAACCAATATTTATCAGCGTCAAGGATGGTATAAATACCGACCAAGCAGCCAAGTATTTGAGCAATAAAGTTACTGTAATTGCTGGGCCTTCCGGCGTTGGCAAATCCAGCCTGATTAATACGCTGATTGACTCTCTTCAGTTGCGAGTGGGAGAAGTTTCTGGCAAACTGGCTCGTGGTCGTCATACCACTCGCCATATAGAATTATTTGAGTTGCCTAACGGTGGTTTGTTGGCAGACACTCCCGGCTTTAACCAGCCAGAAATGGATTGTAACCCAGAAGAATTAATCCATTATTTCCCAGAAGCAAGAAAGCGGTTAGCAGTTGCTAGCTGTCGGTTTAGTGATTGTCTGCATCGAGATGAGCCTGAGTGCGTGGTACGGGGAGACTGGGAACGATATGAACATTATTTAGAATTTTTGTCCGATGCGATCGCCCGTCAAACTCAGCTGCACCAACAAGCTGATCCTGAATCTACCATGAAGTTAAAAAGCAAAAGCAAAGGCAAAGGGCAGAGTCAATACGAACCCAAGTTAGAAAGTAAAAAATACCGCCGCATTTCCCGCAAGACTCAATTACAAGACTTGCAGGAGTTATATCGAGATGAGGAATAAGGAGTGCGATGTCTACGACGGGCTACACCTACGCACTCCTATGTAAAGGTTTGTCACGATAGCATCAATACAAATCTAAAAACTATCTTGTCTGGTAGATTACGCTTTTTTACCTCAGATGAACATCTAGTAGTGTTGCTAGCAGAAGCAACTCAACAGTTACAGCAAGGGAAGCAATAACTAGAACAGGAATGCCAACGTGCTGAAAAATTGGCAGAACGCTTACGAGCCATAGGAATTGAAGCTGAGTAAATATTTTAAGTACAGGATTATAGAATAAACAAATAGGCAGGTTTTACAGAGATTCAAAGCTAGTTAAGAACACGCGGTGGGGGCACAACATTATTGTGCGCCTACAAACACTGTATTTAACTCAATTGAAAACTGCTTTTACGATCCCCATAAGTCTTAAAATATTGTTAATTTCTGCCAAACCTCTCGACCTTCAACTTACAAGTATCACCCCAAAATCACTATGGCTATCGGCTACGTCGCGCTTGTACTCCACGCACATCTGCCCTTCGTTCGTCACCCGGAAAGTGACTACGTGCTGGAGGAAGAATGGCTCTATGAAGCCATCACAGAAACCTACATTCCATTATTGAAAGTATTTGAAGGCTTAAAGCGAGACGGTATCGACTTTAAAATCACGATGAGTATGACACCACCTCTAGTGTCGATGCTTCGTGACCCTCTGCTGCAAGAACGCTATGACGCACACTTGACCCAACTAGAAGAACTTATAGAACTAGAAGCAGAACATAATGTCAATAACGGACATCTTCGTTATTTAGCCGAACATTACATTACTGAGTTTAAAGAAGCACGTCAGATATGGGAACGCAATCAAGGTGACTTGGTGACAGCTTTTAAGCAGTTCCAAGACAGTAACAACCTGGAAATCATCACTTGCGGCGCTACTCACGGCTATTTGCCGTTGATGAAAATGTATCCAGAGGCGGTATGGGCGCAAATTCAGGTAGCTTGCGAACATTACGAGCAAAGCTTTGGACAAGCACCCAGAGGCATTTGGTTGCCTGAATGCGCCTACTATGAAGGTTTAGAGCGGATGCTAGCCGATGCTGGGTTACGCTACTTCCTCACTGATGGGCATGGCATCCTTTATGCCCGTCCCCGTCCGCGCTTTGGCACTTATGCCCCAATTTATACAGAAACTGGTGTTGCTGTCTTTGGACGAGATCATGAATCTTCCCAACAGGTATGGTCTTCTGAGGTGGGCTATCCTGGGGCGGCGGAATATCGGGAATTTTACAAAGATTTGGGCTGGGAAGCAGAATATGAGTACATCAAGCCCTACATTATGCCCAATGGTCAGCGGAAAAACACGGGCATTAAGTATCACAAAATTACTGGGCGTGGCTTAGGACTTTCAGATAAGGCACTCTACGATCCGTATTGGGCTAAGGAAAAGGCTGCGGAACACGCTGCTAACTTTATGTATAACCGAGAGCGGCAATCTGAGCATCTCTATGGTATAATGCAGCGACCGCCAATTATCGTTTCGCCTTATGACGCAGAGTTATTTGGACATTGGTGGTATGAAGGTCCCTGGTTCATCGATTACCTATTCCGCAAGTCATGGTATGACCAAGGAACCTATGCAATGACCCATTTAGCAGACTATTTGCGAGATCAGCCGACGCAGCAAGTTTGTCGCCCTTCGCAATCAAGTTGGGGTTTCAAGGGTTTCCACGAGTATTGGTTGAACGAAACGAATGCGTGGGTTTATCCGCATTTGCACAAAGCTGCTGAACGGATGATTGAAATATCGCATTTGGAACCAGAGGATGAATTGCAGTGGAGAGCGCTCAACCAAGCGGCGCGGGAATTGTTGTTAGCACAATCTTCCGACTGGGCATTTATTATGCGGACGGGAACAATGGTACCCTATGCAGTGAGACGGACGCGATCGCACCTGATGCGGTTTAATAAGCTCTATGAAGACGTTAAAATCCGCAAAGTTGACAGTGGTTGGCTGGAAAAAGTCGAGTTAATGGATAATATTTTCCCCGAAATCAACTATCGCGTCTACCGTCCGCTATAGGCTCACACAAAGTAATCAACAGCAGTAAGGTGGGCAATGCCCACCTTATATTAGTAGTAAGGAGTGTTTATTTTTCCAACAACAGAGCGTTTATGAAATTCAGTCCGCTCTAACAGGAATTGCTGATAATGCTGAAAATCTTAGTGACTGGTGCGACTGGAAATGTCGGTCAAGAAGTTCTTCGCTTACTTCTATCCCACGATTGTAATGTCTGTGCCGCAGTTAGAAATCCGAAGAGCGCTAAACAGATATTAGGTAGCAATATCCAGAGCGTCCCGTTCGATTTTAACAATCCCGACACCTTTGCTCATGCTTTTGAGAAAGTCAATAAACTTTTTTTAGTGCGTCCGCCTGCCCTTGCGAATGTTCGCAAACAAATTGCCCCAGCGCTCAATGCTGCAAAACTTGCAGGCGTTGAGCATATCGTGTTTCTTTCAATACTGGGAGCCGAACGCAACCCTTTTGTGCCGCACTCAAAAATTGAACGTTATATCGAACAATTGGGTATTCCTGCCACCTTTTTACGGGGCAGCTTTTTTATGCAAAATCTTAACACTACACATCGAGAAGACATCAAAACTCGTGGTGAATTGCTGATGCCAGCAGGTAATGGTAAAACAAGTTTTATTGATGTGCGAGATATTGCTGCTGTTGCAGTTCGTACTTTGATTCAAGATGGTCATCAGTCACGAGCCTATGCGCTTACGGGTGCAGAAGCCTTGACCTATTACGAAGTAGCTGACATCTTCACATCGGTTTTAGGTAAAAGGGTACGCTATAATCCCAATGCGCTAAAGTTTATTCGACAAATGCGCTTATCGGGGTTGCCAATGGACTTTGTTTTAGTAATGGTAGCAATCTACACAACCGCTCGTTTAGGATTAGCGGGCAACATCACATCTGATACAGAGCAATTGCTCAATCGTTCACCGTTGACTATACGACAGTATGTCGAGGATTATCGACAGTGCTGGTTATAAAGCAAGTGGCATAGCGGTTTTTGTAAATCGCTCCAAATTGCAAAAGCCGATGACAGATATATTGGCAGATTTTATGTGACTATGCCTATCAATATAATCATATATGAATATGCTTCCCGCTCTAATCTCAGCAATTAGATGCTTGGAAAGAGAGTTTTGAATGTTTTAAGATAACCAAGGAAATTGCAATTAAATGCAAGCATATTCTCAATAGACCAGCCGATAGTTTTTGTAAGTTAATCATTTTTAGCTAGGTAGCAATAATGGAAAATACATTAGTTGATAAAACCTTCCGTGACAGCGATGGCCAAATTGTTATAGCTCAGATGCCAAACCTACCGCTTATTGTTTGGATAGTAACTAGTTTACTAACTCTAGTTTTTACAAGTGGCAAAATTAATACAGTGTTAGACGTACTAGCAACTGGCTCCTTGTTTACTTGGGCGTGGTTAGAATTATTTCAAGGTGTTAATTATTTTCGGAGAGCGCTAGGTCTTGCTGTATTTATTGGTATTATCGCATTCAAAATTCAGTAGTTATAACTGTTCGCGTATAAGTGAAATTCTTCAGTCACGCCAGTAGATAAGTCAATCACAGAACAATACTACAAATAACCATGAAAATGTCTCTTTGCTCATCTCTAATGATTATTTCCTAGACCCTATTTTCAAACTAGCTTTGATATTATTTGCCAATTGTAGAGAATAAAGGTTTGCATATACTCCCTTTTGCTCCATCAATTGTGCATGTGTACCTTGTTCGATGATTTGTCCTTGCTCAATGACTAATACCTTGTCTGCGTTAGTTACAGTCGTCAGGCGGTGAGCGATAATAAAGCTGGTGCGACCTTTAATTAAATTAGCGATCGCTTGCTGAACTAAATTCTCTGTTTGGCTGTCAATGTTACTGGTTGCTTCGTCCAAAATCAAGATGCGCGGATTTACCAAAATCGCACGAGCTATACTGATTAATTGTTGTTGTCCTTTGCTGAGATTCATTCCCCGTTCTCCTAATTGTGTGGCGTAGGCTTCGGGTAAGGTCAAGATAAAGTCATGAATATTTGCAATCTTTGCGGCTGCTTCAATTTCTGCTGTTGTTGCTTGGGGATTGCCAAAGGCAATATTTTCGGCAACGCTACTGCTGAAAATCATAGTATCTTGTGAGACAACACCAATTTGACGGCGCAAGCTGGCTTGTGTAACTTTCCGTATATCTATATCATCAATTTTTACTGCACCGTCTGACACATCATAGAAGCGGGAAAGCAGGCTAATTATGGTAGTTTTTCCTGCACCAGTGGCTCCAACTAAAGCGATCGCTTGTCCTGGTTCAGCATTAAAAGATACATTTTCTAAAACTTTCTGTCCAGGCTTATACTCAAAATTTACATGTTCAAATTGAACTTTACCCTGAATTGGTGGCATTGCGATCGCATCTGTGGCATCTTGAAGCTGGACTGGTTCATCCAAAAGCAAAAATATCCTTTCTAATCCGGCTAATCCAGATTGTGCTTGAGTATAGAAGTTACTGATAAGTTGGATGGGTTGAAAAAATTGCTGGACATAAAACAAAAATGCGGTGACTGCTCCCACTGTCATGATATTTTGATAGACGAGAAAGCCACCATAAGCTAATACAATCCCCCAAGCAAGTGTATTAAATAGGTCTATTGTTGGTAGAAAAGCAGCAGTAATTGCTGTAGCTTGAATATTGGCATTTCGGTTGTCTGCATTAAGTGTGCGGAACTCTTGAATGTTGAGTTGTGCGCGGTTAAATGCTTGAACTTCCTGGATATTGCTAAGATTCTCTTCTAGTTTAATCGAAAGTTGAGAAATTGTTTGTCTGGTAATGCGAAACTTTGCTCTAGCTAACCGTGCAAAAAAGGCAGTTGTCAATAGTATGATTGGCATCATTAGGCTAGTAATTAAACCTAATTGTAAGTTTATATAAAGCATGAATATAGCACTTACTAATAAACCAAAGAAGCTACCAATAACTTGTGGTAAGATAGGGCTGAATAATTGATTTAAGATATTTACATCACTCAGTAGACGACTCATTAAATCACCCGCTTTACTTTGATCGAAAAAGCTGAGGGGTAATGTTTGTAATTTGTTCATAATATCTTGGCGTAATTGTGCGAGTACACGCTGCATAATCACGCCAACTTTAACAATCAAAGTGCGACTTGAGAAAAACCCAATCAAATATACTATTGTTAATACAAATAGTATCCATAACAATCCTAATAAGTTGCCTTTAACTATCAAATTATCTACTGACCAACCAGTCAGTAATGGTGCTATGGCTTGGGTAATTGAGCTAATAATAATTAGCCCCAAAATCATAGGGATATCTTTGATATATGGGCGAAAATATTGACTAAAACGACGTATAACAGGTAATGGTGTATTTACCTTTGATGCCGATTCCAAAATATTATTTCTTCTGTTCATAGATGACATAAGGATAAGAACAAGGTGAAGATAGCAAGAATAGATACAAGTAATATCATGTCCGCATAAATAACCGTCATTACGACCGTTTTCAGAGAAGCGAAGCAATCGCAAAACCTTGTAAGTGCTACCCTCTTGGAATGCCAAAGGCGAATATTTCGCAATGACAAATGATAAGTAATTAACTCTAATTGATATCAGCCTCTGACAATAACTAATGTCAAAAATAATGAAATTAGTTCGTAGTAAGCGGCTTATTCATATTTTTAGGATGGTATTTTCGATTAACTCTATATAGGAACCTCTGGTGACTAACTGTCCTTGATCAATTATGAAAACTTCGTCAGCACTATTTACTATATTATTAATCCGTTGGCTGAGAAAAATTATAGTACATTGGCGCTGCTGCATTAGTAATTTGAAGAATTCTTGAATTAACGCTCCTGTCTTTGCATCAACAGCAGAAAGACTATCATCTATAATCAAAATTTTGTAATCATTTATCAATATACGAGCAATAGTAATTCTTTGTTTTTGCCCACCTGATAAGCCAATTCCTCGTTCACCAATAACAGTATCGTAACTATCAGGTAAACTAATAATAAAATCGTGGATTTGAGCAAATTTAGCTGCTTCAATCACCTTTGAAAGAGAAGCATCTGGTATTCCATAAGCGATATTCTCACGGATAGTTCCAGAAAATAAATTTGCTTCTTGAGAAATAAAACCAATGTGAGAACGTAAGCTAATTAAATTTAAAGAGCGAACATCATATCCATCAACCTTAACTATTCCATTTGTCGCATCATAAAAGCGTGGTATCAATTTAGCAATTGTACTTTTACCTGCTCCCGTCATGCCTAAAATTGCCACTGTTTGACCTGGTTTAATTTCAAATGAAATACTATTTAAGGTATTTTCTTTTGCTTCTGGATAGCGAAAATCAACATTTTCAAACGAAATTTTGCCTTCGCATGTTTTCAAAAAAATTGCATTCGGAGATTCCCTAACTTCAGTTTCTGTATCTATTACTTCATAAACTCTAGCTGCTGATGCTGCCGCTTGGGCAACAGATTGGAATGCGAAAGTCGTCTGAAAGATTGGTTGGATAATAAATACTAAATAAGAGTTGAAAGCGATTAATTCGCCAATAGAAAAGCTCTGGTTGATTACCTCTAAACCTCCGTAGCCAAAAATGATAACTGCAAGTAAATTGCTAATTAGAAAAATTATCGGAAATGTATCTCGCAACGCATAAATTGTTTTGATACTTGTTGCCATAAACTCTTGGTTAGCAACACCATAGCGGTTTATTTCTGTTTCTTGACGCACAAAAGCTTTGACTGCACGCGCACCGAGTAAGTTTTCTTTTAAAACTGCATTTAAATTCTCTAATTGCATCTGCGCCTTAGTAAATAAGGAAGCATTTTTCTGAAAAAATCCGCCTAGTAAAATGAATGAAATTGGGATAATTGCTAATGCTATTAGTGCCAACTTCCAATTCATTAATAGCAAAATTGTCACACTACTTAATAATACGATCGCAGCACCGAAAATTTGCAGCAGGGTGGCACCAATAAAGACGCGGATTTGTTCGATATCATTATTAATGCGGGTGAGCAATTGTGATGTGGGGGTGCGATCATGGTAGCTTAAATTTAGATGCTGGGTTTGGCTAAAAAATGTGTTTCGAATGTCATAAGCAATACCTTGAGATACTGTCTCTGCAAAAAAACTTTGTCCAAAATTGAACAATCCCCGAATCAAAGCCACTAAAACCATCAATCCCCCACAAGTCAAAATCACTTTTAAGTTGTTTTTGGCAATACCTGCATCAATTCCCCAACGAATAATTTGAGGAGTAGCCATATTAGCAACCGTCATTATTAACAAGCTAGCGATCGCAGCTAATACCATTACTGGGTATTTTTGCAACATTGTCAAAATTCGCTTTAGTGCCTCAATAGGCACGTCTGGTTTTTGTTTCATAAGTAATTTCCGTATTAAAAGTAGCTAAAAAAGTGGTTATGAACCGCACCTACACCCTTATTTGGTAATTAAGAAATATCTTCAATTGTTGTTTTAACCGATTGTTCAAATTTTACTTTGCCCATAGTTACGGGAAAATTCCAGTAGGGATGAACAGACATTAATGCCTGGTTAGGAACGTTTTTTGGTTGAGCTACAGAATTTTTAAAAGTGTTCTCAGGATAGCGAAATCGAACTGATAATGCATATTGAGATTGGCGGGCAACTTTGGGTACAAAAAGGATAAACTCATCGTCTTTTGGAGAATCTTTAGGAAGATTGGGGGAAGCTTTGACTAATTCAGGACGTAGTAAAGTTACAATAGTTCGAGCTTCATCATGGGTTGCTCTTTTAGGGCTTTGAGTACCTTGTTCTGATATTTCATCGCCAATATTTACTGCATACTCTACAACAGAACCATCGTACTCGCTCAACATATCTGGGCGAATTGGTGCGCCTCCCCGAATTGAGTCATCAAAGATAAAGTAGCCGTTGGCTTTATCGCCGTTAAAACTAAATTTATGTAGGGCTGCATGGGCTGGGGGATTATCAATTATTCCTTGAGTGAAAAAGACTGTGATACTCAATATAGATATAATGATTAGTTTATTCCAGAAGTTCATTGTTTTGCCTCCTTTTTATTGAATTTGATTTGAGTTAGACTCAGTATTCCTATGAGGCGGAGCCTCGGATATTTCATTACCATGCTCCGCATGGTAATGAGAAAATAGAACCGTGTTGACTTAATCAGATATCTTTTCTATCTTGGTTTGTACGGGCGCTTTAACTATAGCTTTACCTAATGTTTTTGGAAAATCTACTTTTGGGAATACTTCAATTTCAGCATTTAGGGGAACATATGTTGGTAGTTTTGTAGATCCATTAAATGCTTCTTGAGGATACTTGAAATAGCTAACTAAAGAATAATTAGACTTTGGCTGTCGTTCA
The DNA here is from genome assembly GCF_015714705.1 of Nostoc sp. NZL. NCBI lineage: Bacteria > Bacillati > Cyanobacteriota > Cyanophyceae > Nostocales > Nostocaceae > Nostoc > Nostoc sp. NZL. Next base: position 11,570 of record NZ_WBKL01000140.1, read on the forward strand.
AAGCTTCGTACTTGTAAAAGGAAGAGATCAGCAGGCAATAAAACATTATGCTCATCATCTATGCCATATTGTTTATCATGTTGTGCTCGAATTTTTGCTAGGACTTTATCTTCTTCTCTTGGCAGAAAAACGATGGCATTACTAACTGTGCCTTGAAATAATCCTTTGTCTCCTAAATCGACTTTATAATCTCGCCCTCCACCGTAATATTGAGTCATGTAGGGAGATTTTGTTTCACCTTTGGCAGCAGTATCATAAATAAAGTAGCCGTTGGCTTCTTCACCAGTGAAAGTGAATTTGTATGTAGCAGCTTGAGCAGCAGATTTGCTGATTGTTCCTTGAAATAAGAATACTGCGATCGCAATCGCAAATACAACCGATATTTTTCTCCAGAATTTCATAAAAACCTCGCAAATTTGATGAGTATCTGAGAAATGAGGGGTAAATTAATCTTGACTACGAACCGCTAGGAATGAGAATTTTCTGATTATCTAGAGAAAGGCTGAGGGGAAGAGCAGGTGGAGTTCCCAAGGCGACATCGCCCCAACGCATGACGCTAGCACCTGCATTCGATGAGGAACCCATTGTATAAACGAGAACTAAATCGTTTTCCCGGATTTTACCTGCTTGGGCGGCGTGGTAGAGATTGGCTACGGGGAAGGTTGGGCCAATATTGGCGTAGAGGGGATTCAGGTTAATAGTCCGTTCTGGATTAATCCCTAATGCACGGGTGCAAACCTGCGAATACCAAGCGCTGGGTGTGTTAAAAGCAAAAAAGTCAATTTGATCTAAACTCACATCAGCAGCTGCGATCGCTCCATGACAACATAGACGAATAAACTTGACGGTTGTCTCGTTAAACATCTTACTTGCGCCCTTACCTCCCCGGATGAACATTCTGATGTTTCCTTGTTCATCGGTGGTAAATTCGTTATAAAAGGCTCCACAGGTAGCGGCGGTATTGGCAATTTTAGTTCCCAAAATTCCTTGGTTGGGTTGCAGTTCGCCTACTATAAATGCTCCGGCTGCATCACCTGATAAGAAGGCGAGGGTATCATTCTCGTCGGTATAACGGGAGTATGTGGAGGAGACAACCACTAATACATTGCGATATTCTCCAGTGCGGACTAAAGAACAGGCTGTTTGTAGAGAAACTAATACTGAAGTGCAGGTTGATTCTATATTCCAGGCTGCGCTGGATAATCCTAATTTACCGGCGAGAAAGGCTGCATTTCCTGGTGTGACTTGTTCGGGGAACAAGGAAGTTACAAGCATCAAGTCGATATCTTCAGGCTGTAGTTTCGCGGCTTGCAAAACATCGATCGCAGCTTGATATTCTAGAGATAGAGAGGTTTCATCTGGACTGACTACTCGCCGTTCAACAGTACCGCGGAAAGGGTCGGACATGTAAGGGGCTACTTCCTGCGACCAGATATCTGTAGAATTATCTGTGACAAACAATCGCGCCAAGGTTTTTTGTTCAGCTTCCGCCACCATCTGGGGAAAATTATTTCTGTAATAATCGTTAGTGCGGATGGTGCGAGGAAAATTGAGTGCGATCGCTCGAATGCCAACTGGTTGTAAAATCATGATTGTTCTCCTTTTGATTCGATTGCTCCTTGTTGAATAAGGCTGCGAATTCGACCGCCAATCGGAGCAGGTTGTGTGGGGTCTAAATTGATGTCAACAACGAAGGGAACAGTAGCCGCCAAAGCTTTTGTTAACGCTGCTTCTAGTTCTGATTCTGTGGAAACGCGGATACCGTCTGCACCCATCGATTGAGCAAGTTTGACAAAATTTGTACTCGGTATTTCCGTATCTACACCTGAAAATCCTTGCAAATTCATGCCTTGATGGCACATGTTGTAGCGTCCGTCATTCAGTACAATCCAAACGGCGGGAATGTTGAATTTAACGGCGGTGCTAACTTCGCTATTCATTAACATTGCACCATCTCCCACAATAGCGATCGCTTTACCATTTCCTCCCCAAGTCGCGCCTACAACTCCAGTCACAGCATGACCCATCGCCCCCACGCCAGTACTAATTCGGTAGCGCCCTGGTTGGGTGAAGCGCAATCTGTTAGTCGCCCAAGCGAAGGAATTACCAGCTTCGGCGAGGATGACAGCATCGCTATTCTCAACGATGATTTTTTGAATTGCATCCATCAAAACTTCTGGTCTGACTAAACCATTTGTATGGGGAGAAACTTCTTGCAACTCTGGATTGGGCAATATTGGAGAATTCCCTGGACGCTGGGGAAAGTATGCTAGTAGGGACTTAAGGAAAGCTTTTACCTCCGATTGAATCGCTAAAGTTGGTACTGATGGATAGGCTACTCCCGGTGCTTCTGGGTCTATATCTACATGGATGAAGCCACCAGAAGGAATCATCAAGGGATTCCAGAAAGAAGTTGGTTCACCTAAACGGGTTCCCAACACGAGGATGTGCTGGGGTTGCTGTGATTGCATATATGTGAGGACAGAAGTATGACCACTGAACCCGGTAACGCCGATAAATTGGGGATGATTTTCTGGAAAAATGCCCTTACCGCGAGGTGAACACATCACCGCAGCCCCCGTGCGTTCTGCTAATTGGCGAATTTCGGCGGCTGCTTCCCTAGCACCAAAACCCACCCAAATCGCAAAGGGTTCTTGGGAAAGCAACCGCACAGATTCAGCGATCGCTTCTTCACTAGCAACTGACACCGCACGAGTAAATCCGAATTGCGATCGCGCTGTGCATGGTTTAGTTTGAATTGGCGTAGGAATACTGATATGGGCGACAAAACCACCAGGTTGGGATAATCCTTGAGCAAGTCTGCGGGAAATTTCCGGGATTTCATCGCCTGTTTCGATGATGGTGGCGTAGTTGAATAATGCACCTGGGGTAAATATACCCGAAATTGGCAGTGTGTGAGCGCTGGTTTCTTGACAAGCCCAGCGTCCGCGATTTCCAGACGCAGTTGCAGCAGATAGCAAAATTACCTTTGCACCTTCCCCTCTCGCAGCCAACAATCCAGTGAGGGCGTTGGTGATACCGGGGCCAGTGGTAACGAACACAACCACGGGGCGATCGCTAGCGAAGTAGGCTTCACAAGCTGCAAAGGCTGCTCCCGATTCGTGGCGAAAGTGTAGAACTTGAATCTGGCTACGGTTGAGGGATGCCCACAGTGGCCCAATTCCACCACCGGAAACACCAAATGCAGATTCGACTCCCATATCTTCTAACATCTTGACTACAGTTTCTCCAACTGTGAGTTCCGTTGATGTTAATTGGGTCAGTTTGCTATTTATAGGTGGCGAGAAAATGGAAGATCCAGATGTAGTTGTAACTGTTGTTGTGTTCATATCACTAAATTTGGTGCGTATAGGTTTTATTGAGCAAAAATTAGGGTTTACGACCAGTGATAATACTCCAGTAACTCGAAGCTGGTTTAATTTCAATGTCGATAAAACCTGCTTGTTCCAACATCATTGATAATTCCTGACCTGAATATTGTTGACCTCCCAGCTTTAAAGATGTATTCAGATTATTAACTGCTACTGGGAAAGGGCCGGTTTTTTGATCATTAAATAACATCTCATGGAGGATAATTCGCCCTCCAGGTAATAAGCTATTAAAGCTATTTTGGGTGAGAATATGACATTTTTCTGGTTGCCAATCCTGATAAACAGAACTATAAAAATGAAGATCACCTACGGGAAAGGAATCGCTCCACATATCAAATGCTTGTGTCATAATCCGACTCTGCAACCTATAGCGCATGATAAATTCCTGAGCTATTTCGCACACTGGAGGCAGATCGAGGACAACGGCTCGTAAATTCGGCCATTTTGACGTTGCGCCAATTGAATGAGCCGCCGATCCTCCACCAATATCAACAAACAATTTATATCCAGATAAATCAATTAATTCTGGCCAAACTAGTGCAGCCGCCATACTTGGGCCATGCATACTAGAAATAAAGCCACGGATAAATTTAACATTATTTCCAAAGGTAATAGCACGCATTAATTCATGGTTTTTACCCAAAGACTCTCTTAACTTATTACCAGGAGGATTATTGGTAAATAAAGCCTTTTTTAAATTCTCAAATGAGGAGATGTGCTTGCGATCGTCAAAAATCATCATTTCTAATAAAGCACCGAAATATGTCGGACTGCTTTCGATTAGATAATCTTTGGCAAGAGGACTGAGTGAATAAAGATTATTTTCTACTTCTACTAATTCGATAGATGCAAGGACTGCTAAGATAGCTTCTGCTGGGCGTTGGCAAATTTTTAATCCATCACAAATTTCTCCTAAGGTGCGTGGTTTTTGAGATAGGAGAGGGAACAGTTTGATGTCATAAGCAACGAGCAGTACTTGACGACCTGTATCTGCGAACAGAAGATTCCATAATAGGAGTTCATCAGTTATTGGTTTTTTAATTGTTATAGATGTAGTTGCGTTCATAGTTTTTGGATGTGTGAAGTGAGTTAATTGAAGTCAGAAATTTTAGGTATAGCGCTTCTGTATGCAATACACTTTGACCTCTCTCCAAAGCTCTCTCCTAAAAGGAGAAAGGCTTTGAATCTTACTCCCCTTCCAGTAACAAAATTTTTCTGCTTCCCTCTCCTCGTAGGAGAGGGTTAGGGAGAGGTAGGAAAGGGGTTGTCTGCACGCGCTCTCATCTTGTCTGTGCAAGCAAACTTAGGCTTCTGTTGGAGATAACAGCCAATTCTTCGTCACGTAAAAATCGTTTCATTACTTTGCCTGTAGGATTTTTAGGCAGAGAATTCGCAAATTTAATTGTCTGGGGAACTTTATAAGTTGCTATTTGTTTAGAGCAGAATTCAATAATTTCTTTTTCGGTGATTGTATGACCATTCTTGACTACAATATTGGCTTTGACTATCTCGCCTTTTATGGGGTCAGGAAGTCCATAAATAGCGACTTCAGCAACAGCATGATGTTTATAAATAACATTTTCAACTTCTGTTGGATATACCTTAAACCCAGAGACGTTAATCATGTCTTTTAAACGGTCAGCGATGTAGAAGAAACCCTCTTCATCCATGCGACCAATATCACCGCTATGCAACCAACCATTTTTGATAACTTTTTGAGTTTCTTGAGGACGGTTCCAATAACCAAGCATCACATTAGAGCCTTTGATCACTATTTCACCCAATTCTCCTGGTGATACTTGATAACCGTTAGCATCCACAATTTGCATTTGTACATTTGCAATTGGGACTCCGATGGAACCAAATTTATATTTGAAATTGTGGTTATAGCTAGCGCAGGGTGATGCTTCGGTTAAACCATATCCTTCATGAATCACCTTTTTATATTTGTCTTGCCACATTTGGGCAATTTCTACAGGCATTGGAGCAGCAGCGCTAAAGTAATAACGCAGGCTGCTAAAGTTATATTTAGAAGTGTCTTGATTGAGTAACCGAATAAATACAGTCGGTACGCCAAAAAACATAGTTGCTTGATATTTACCGATGCTTTCTAACACTTGATCTAAATCAAATCGTCGTTGCAAAATGATAGTTGCACAAACATTTAAGCCAGCGTTGAAAATCGCATTTTGGCCAAAGCAATGAAATAGTGGCACATACAGCAGTAATCTATCATTTTTATTCATTCCGCAACAGCGATTATGTGCAGAGATATTAGAAATGATATTACCGTGAGAAAGTGTTGCACCTTTGGGAAAGCCTGTAGTACCAGAAGTATAGACAATACTAGCTGGAGAGTTCCATTGCATCTCGACAGCGCGGGTGATGGGAGAAGCATTTGCGATCAAATCTGCAAAATCTATGTCGTTATTAACTGCACCCTCAGCAATGAGAATATGTTTTAAATGGTGTAAATCAGCCTCTGCTACCTGCAAACGACCCAATTCTGTCGTCACGATCGCTTTAGCTGCACAATCATTGAGAATGTAACTAACCTCAGCAGACTTCAGCATGACATTTAGGGAAACTGCGATCGCACCAATTTTCAGAATCCCCAAATACGCGATCGCAAACTCCGGTATATTGGGTAAAAACAACGCCACGCGATCGCCTTTGGCAATTCCTAACCCACGCAATGCATTCGCTGTACAATTCACTAACCGATCAAGTTGCTTGTAGGTATAAGATTTATCTTCGGAAATGATGGCGATCTTGTCAGGATATAGCCGATGACCACGTTCTACATGATGTGCGATATTCATAGCTAGGTAATTCGTAATTAAGAAAGTCCTATTCCTGGCCTTTACTTTCTGATCTCTTGAAAACTAGACAAAATTCGACTAACAGCAGTCACAATTTCTCCGCCGTGAGCGATATCATCAGCAATTTTGCTTATATGTAAATCTAGAGCTTGTTCGTTGTCATCCCATATATAAGGGCGTTCCTCAGATGGCGATCGCTCTACCACATTCCGCACCGCCATGTATAAATCCCTAGTTGCGGGAGACAAAGTTGCACGCGCATCATAATGTCCTGCGATCGCATAGGTACGCAAATCTACCGATTGCACCGCAAACATCAAAGCCACAGCCATATATTGTTGAAAAACTTCTACACTCGTTCGCGCTAAATTCGCCGAAGCAAACCCTTGACTATTAATATTCTGGTTATATTGTTCCGCATGGGTGGGATATCTATCAGCAATAGAATTTCCATAGAAAGTTAATAGAGGCATAATGGAATTACCAGTAATTTGTAACCCCTTCAAACCCATATTTACACGGCGCTGTTGATTTCCCACCAACGACGGAGACAGCCCATTATTAAACTCTGGTGCAACTAAATAAGCGATTTGGACATCCAAATGTTTCGCCAACATCCCAATATAAAAACGTAGTCTATCCATTCCTACGCCAATATATTGCCCTAAAAAATTGCCCCCATGATAACTAGCTTGGTTCTCAACATCAATCAATGGATTATCAGTCACAGAGTTGATTTCTATCTCAACCTGTTTAGCAATTTCCTCAATCCCATCCACAATCGGCCCCATATATTGCGCTAGACAACGCAAAGAATAACGGTCTTGAATTGGATGCTCATTTCGATAATCATGGGAACCATCTAACTCATCACGAATTAAATGCGAACCTGCTAACAAATCCAGCATTTGCGAAGCCGTCCAAACTTGCCCAGAATGGGGTTTTAGTTTGTGAATGAACGAATGGAACGATTGATTAGTACCTGATAAACCTTGAATTGCTAAAGCATGGGTAGCCACACTCAAGGCTAATAAAATTCTGGTATTTTGTACACAATTAGCTGCAATTCCAGTCATTACAGAAGTACCATTCATCATTGCTAACCCTTCCTTAGGAAGTAATTGCAATGGCTCTAAACCCAGCTTTTTCAGTACTGTTGGTGCATCCATTTCCTCACCGTTAAAGTCTACGGTGTAACTGGAATTTAAACCAATCAATGCCCCAGTAATATACGCTAAAGGTGTTAAATCACCACTCGCACCAATTGAACCAAATTCGCAGACATGAGGTGTAACACCAGCATTGAGGAATATTAGCATCCGCTTGATGAGTTCTAAACGAATCCCCGATGCACCAGTAATATGGGAGTTCGCACGTAGAAGCATTGCAGCGCGGATATCAGCAAGAGGTAATTTTTTTCCTGCACCCACCTTGTGATACCACATCAAATTATTTTGTAGTAAAGCCGCAGATTCAGGAGAAATCACCACGTTGGCCATACCACCAAAACCAGTTGTCACCCCATAAATTGGATCGCCAGATTCAACCGCATGGTGAATAAAATCGCAGGATGCTTGGACATTAGCCAATTTTTCTAGATCATCAGTTAAACGTACCTGCGCTCCATGACGCGCTACACTAATGACTTCTTCGATAGTGAGATTGCGATCGCCTACAATTACAGTGGCATCTGAACTGTTTAAAAATGGAAATGAATTCTGACGTACTGTGCTTTTGCTTAACCGAATTGCATCCATATTTTTGAGAGATTATGACTAAAGTTTTAAAGCTTGACTGACTTGGCCAAAGGTGATGTTTCACCATAACGAAACTCTAAACTAGCCCGTTTTAATGGCTTATTTATCCGCAGCACTTGCTCAATAAAAGGACTTAAATTTTGGACTTGTTGCGTGTCGATTTCCGTTGTGTCGCCAACCAAAATAATTGCTACTTTGTCTTTACCAACAGACACTTCTGGTACAACACTCCAACGGCAAAGCTCTGTGAATAATAATTCAATTTCTTGTTGAGGACAACCGGATTTCATGACGATAATCATCGTTTTGACATCCTCCTAAAACGTGTAATAAATGTGGCACTAACTTGTAAAAACCTTAAGTTGTGTAATTACTTAGCTAGAGAGTAATTAATTAGCGGTCAGTAATATTACTGTCGTCGATGAGTTATACAATATCCGACATATTCATGCAACACATCCACCTTTTCTGCTTGTTTGCGTGCAGTTTAGATACCTAGAGAATGCACGAATGCGATCGCTTCATTGCAGAAAACTGTATTGCCATCTTTGCCAGCAATCAATTCACTGAAGGGCTAAACTGACCAAGGATTAACGATTACAACCCCTGTCCCAGTAAAATCATTCTCGTTACGGGTGACAAGTGATAAAGAGTTTTGCAGGGCGATCGCTGCAATGAGAGAATCCATGACGGGTAGAGGTCGTCCATTCTGTTCTAGTTTCCCGACTAAATTTCCCCACAACACCATTGTTGAGACATCTATACTTAAGATTCTGTGTTCAAAGCGATTGGGTAAGATTTCATTTAGCCATTTTGTTAGAGATTCTTTCCGCTTAGATGCAGTAAGTTTGCTGATGCCTTTAGCGATTTCGCCAATTGTGATGACACTAAGGTAAAGTGTTTCTGGCACTTGGGCATCTAGCCAATCTAAAACTTGTTGATTTGGTTGTTTAGCAATAACTTCGGAAATCACGCAAGTATCAAGAAGGTAGATCATGGGGTGAAGGCATCGCGGGGTAGGCTGCGATCGCGGCTCAAGTCTAATTCTTCGGTAAGTTCAGCTAGGGGAGATTGACGAAAGAATTCTGAGAGTTTGCTTGGTTGCTCTAGGTGGGTGTTGTTATTGTGTGTAGTCAGGCTTTGGGCAAGGAGTTGGATAATATACAGTTTATCGTTGGGTGAAAGCTGAAGGAGTTGTTGTTCGAGTTCTTCGATAACCATGATGGAGCTTAAGTGGAGGATAGTTTTATTTTACTTTCAGGGTCATGCCTTATTGCAGAAAACTGCATAATTAACGAATATTTGCTTATTTCTTATTCAAAGGTGCAGTTCTATTAGATACTCAAATAATCTATATAAAAGCGCACCCAATGACGATCAAATACGGATTAAACAAGTGTTTGCAGTTCGGATTGGCAGGGTTGCTGGGCTGCTTAAGTGTAAGTCTCTTCACTAGCAAAATCCAGGCACAGCAAAGCAATATCGTGCCTGATAACACACTTGGGGCTGAGTCATCTCAAGTTATAGACAACTTTCAAGGACTACCGATAGAAATAATTACTGGTGGTGCAACTCGCCAAATTAATCTGTTTCACAGCTTTCAAGAATTTAATATCAGCGAAGGACGTGGGGCATATTTTTTCAGTCCTAGCGCAGATATTCAGAATATTTTGGCACGGGTGACAGGTAATAACCCTTCAGAAATTTTGGGGATACTCGGCACATTTGGTAATTCTAGCCCGAATTTATTTTTGATAAATCCCAATGGAATTGTGTTTGGGAAAAATGCCAGTTTAGATGTGGATGGTTCGTTTGTTGGGACGACTGCGAACGGTGTGCAGTTTGGCAATCAAGGAATTTTTAGTGCGACAAATCCCCAAGCATTACCATTATTGACTATTAATCCTTCAGTATTGCTGTTTAATCAAATCCAAGCAAGTGGGGGAATTATCAATCAATCCCAAGCACCCGTAGGTACTAATCTCATCGGACAAGATGTTACGGGTTTGCGAGTTGCTGATGGTAAAAGTTTGCTGTTTGTTGGTGGAAATATCAATATTGATGGTGGGAGTATTCACGCTTATGGCGGAAATGTTGAGTTAGCAGGTTTGGCTGCACCGGGAAATGTGGGATTGAATATTGCAGGTGATAATCTGGGTTTAGTAATACCTGAAAATGCGGAACGCGCTGATATTTCGTTGAGTAATGGCGCAGAAGTCAATGTTCGCGGTGCAGATGGCGGGAATATCAAAATTGAAGCTCGAAATGTAAATTTAGCAGGGCAAAGTAAATTAAGAGCAGGAATAGATATAGGTTTAGGTACTCCAAATAGTCAAGCTGGAGATATTACTATTAATGCCACAGCAGAGACAACGTTAATAGATCAAAGCTTCATTGCTAACGTAGTGCAAGAAAGAGCATTTGGTAATACTGGCGATATCAATATTGCAACTGGAACATTGACATTAAATAATGGTGGACAAATCAATGCTAGTCTCTTCGGACAAGGTAATGCAGGAAATGTAAATATCAATGCTCAAGGTACTGTTACTGTCACAGGTAAAAAAGATAATTTCATTAGTGGAATTTTTAGTGATGTATTGACAGAAGCAACAGGTAATGGTGGTGATATCAATATCAAATCTAGCTCTTTTACACTAAGTAATGAAGCTTACCTTAGTACTAATATTTCCGGACAGGGTAATGGTGGTGAAATTAACATTACTGCCGGTTCACTTTCTTTAACAGATAGTTCGCAAATCCAATCCACCGTAGAAGGTGCTGATGGTCAGCTACCAGGAGGACGGGGAAATGCAGGTAATATAAATATTAACGTCCAAGGTGATATCAGTTTTCGGAACTCAAGACTTGGGGAAACTAACGGAATTGTTTCCGAAGTAGGTGAGGGTGCAATAGGTAATGGTGCAAACGTTACTATCAATACCAACTCATTGGAAATAAACGACGGTTCGGAAATTCAAGGTAGCACTAGAGGAAAAGGTGATTCTGGTAATATTACCATTAATGCTCGTAATAATATTTCATTAGATGGTAGGAACGGTGATATTTTTAGCCGGATAATTAATGCTGTGCAATCCACTGCTGAAGGTAATGCAGGTAATATTCAAATCACGACAGGTACACTCAAAGCTACCAATGGAGCTTTTATTAATAGCACTACAGATAGCAAAGGAAACGCTGGAAATATCAGCATTAATGCCTTTGATAATATAGCTTTCGATAGCAATAGTTATATTAGCAGTAGTGTGTACATTCAGGGGGTAGGTGACGGAGGAAATATTTACCTGAAAACAGGTTCTCTATCGTTAACTAACGGTGGTCGAGTATCAACAAATATATTAGGAAAAGGTAATGCTGGAAATATTACCGTTGAAGCCTCTGAAAATGTCAAGCTAGATAACTTAGATTATGATGCATTTAGCGGTTTGCAAAGCAACTTAGAGATTGGAGGTGTAGGGAAAGCAGGAAACATTCAAGTTACAACTGCATCACTTTCTGTTAATAATGGTGCTATCATATCCAGCTATACTGCTGGGAATGGAAATGCAGGAGATATCACTATTAATGCCCGCGATAATGCGACATTTTCAGGTTTTGGAAGCACAATAAAATCCGGTAGTGGAGTATTAAGTTATGCCGGTTCTAACGCCATAGGTAATGGTGGTGATATTCGCATTATTACTGGTAATTTATTACTTAAAGATGGCGGCAGACTCAATGCAAGCGGCGACAAGCAAGGAAATGGAGGTAATATCTTTCTTGATGTTGGCAATACTATTGCTATTGATGGAGTTGCTGGTAATGGTTTATCTAGTAATGCTAGTACGGATGCATTCAATGGTAACGCCGGAAATATTCAAATTAAAACAGGCTCATTGTTTTTGACAAATGGTGGTAGGATATCTTCTTCACTTTTTGAAGGAAATGGTAATGGTGGAAATATCACCATTAACGCTCGTGATACCGTCAAAATGGATGGTGTCTTAAAGGATGTAACTTATAATATTGGCGATCGCACTGGCAAATTTGATATAAGTAGCGGTGTGTTTAGTTCCTTGCTGAATGGTCAAGGTAAGGGAGGTGACATCGAAATTACAACAGGGTCATTTTCCCTTACCAATGGTGCATATATTTCTGGAGAAACAAATGGACGGGGAAATGGAGGCAATATCACCATCAACGCCCGTGATACAGTAACTCTTGATCGTGGGGAAAGTGGTTCATCTACTTACGTAAGCACTTCTGCGCTAACCGATAACATAAGTAACGCTGGGGATATCCGCATCAACGCTAGAGAATTATTTATAAAAAATGGTGCTACACTTGCCGCTTTTGGTAGCGATCAAGGTAATGGTGGAAATATTCAGGTTAAAGGAGGAATGCTGACGTTAACAAATGGCGGTTTAATTGTCACGGCTGCAAACCGGAATGCTGGAAATATTAACATCGATACCAGCGATGCTGTGATTATCGATGGTATTAGTGGCGCTTTTAGTTTTTTGTCTGATGGAGGTGTTGGCAAAGGTGGAGATATCCAAATAACAACCAATTCCTTAACACTAAGCAACGGCGGACAACTTGCTGCTACCAGTTTTGGTAAAGGTAATGCAGGTGACATTATAGTTAATGCCGACGATGCTATTAGCATTGATGGTGTCGGTAGCAATGGAAGATTAAGCGGTGCTTTTACTACCTTAGAAGGTGAAGCTGAAGGTAAGGGAGGCAATATTGACCTGACAACAGGTTCTTTATTTTTAACCAATGGTGGAACAGTCAATGCTAGTACTTTTTCTAGAGGCAATGGGGGTAATATCACCATTGATGCAGGCGATCGCATTTTAATTGACGGTGTTAGCACCACGGGTTTTGCTAGCGGTGTTTTTAGTGCAGTCAACCCAACAGCTGTGGGCAATGGAGGTAATATTAACCTGACAACAGATTCTTTATTTTTAAATCGGGGGGGAATCAGTTCAAGCAGCTTAGGACAAGGAAAAGCCGGAGATATTAATATTAATTCTAGTTCCACAGCACTTGATAACAAAGCATTTATTGGAGCAATAACTAATTCTGGTGATGGTGGAAATATTAATTTAACTGCCAGCGATCGCTTACTATTGCGTAACGGTAGCCAAATTTCGACCACCGCAGGTACAGCGCAATCAGGTGGCGATGGTGGTAACATTGATATCGATTCCAGATTTATCATCGCCATCCCCCAAGAAAACAGCGATATTACAGCCAACGCCTTTACAGGAACAGGTGGAAAGGTCGAAATCAACTCGCAAGGTATCTTCGGTATCGAGTCGCGGACAAAGCCAACTGAAAAAAGTGATATTACCGCCAGTTCGGAACAAGGCGTTTCAGGTGTGATCAACATTAACGCACCCGATACCAGTTCCCTTCAAAACAGCTTCACCGAATTACCTCCAGTCATCGATACTAATGCACTCATCGCCAATAGTTGCATTTCACGCGGCACAAAGCGACAAGAAAACTCTTTTACCATTACAGGTTCTGGTGCTATAACCACTAATCGTCCTGGCGTTTTGGTTTCTAACTACACAACTGGTGAAGTTAGAGGTGTCGAAATTACATCCCGTCCTTGGAAGAAAGGCGACCCAATTATTGAACCGCAAGGATTATATCGGCTGAATAATGGGCAGTTGCTATTGAGTCGAGAATGTTCTAATTAAAGACATGATATTACCTGGAGAATGCACAAGTGCTCCCGCTGTAAGGCTTGTTGTCAGACATCGCTTCATTGCAGAAAAATATATTGTCATCTCAACATTTACTGGAATTATTGCCTAAATCCCTTACCAGACAAGACAACAAACTCATCGCCTGTCATCTTAATCTGGTCTATTTCTTTGACAATTGCTGTAAAGTCTTTATGCAGTCACAAAAATATCTACATTGGTTAAGGCCAGTCCGGTATTGAGTGTAGCAAATTGGATTTTGCCGATCGCACCTGTGCCATCTTGATCAAAGAACAGAGAACCGTTGTTTCGGTCGTAGATAAATCGCTGACTACTTGTAGTGGCTGTTGTACCGATCACAAATTGACTAGCCGCGATCGCCGCACCGACAACTAGTCCGCCAGCAAAACCAGCCGCAGAGACAATAATAGTATCATCAACTACGCTAAAGTCAGTAATTCTGTCATTACCTTGATTACGAGAATTAAATGTAAAGCGATCGCTACCTGCACCACCCGTGAGTATATCGTTGCCAGCACCACCGATCAAGATATCATTACCTGCTCCACCGTTGAGCGTATTGTTAGCACTGTTACCTGTAATAGTGTTGTTGAGACTGTTACCAGTACCATTGATTGCGGCTGTGCCTGTGAGAACAAGGTTTTCAAGATCAGCAGCACCTAAGTTAAAGGTGTAGGCAGACTCAACTGTATCTACACCTTCACCAACATATTCAGTGATACTGATATAATTATCACTGTTGAATATATAGCGATCGTTGCCAGTACCACCGTAGAGTGTGTTATTGCCAACGCCACCATTTAAAGTGTCATTGCCAGTACCACCATAAAGCGTATCATTACCAGCGCCACCATTGAGTGTGTCATTGCCAGCACCACCATTGAGGTTATTGTTGCCGCTGTTACCCGTAATCACATTATTGAGACTGTTACCAGTGCCGTTAATAGCAGCTGTGCCTGTGAGAACAAGGTTTTCAAGATCAGCAGCACCTAAGTTAAAG
>NZ_WBKL01000003.1:0-40214 GCF_015714705.1 Nostoc sp. NZL
TAAATTATCCAATTTCTGGACTTCACTACGACTATCCCTCCCCCTGCTCCCTGCTCCCTGCCCCCTGCCTCTATAGCGATGGTATATTTTTTTATTTGGAAGTCCCTTATGCCCTGCCTTTCAAGACCATAAACTGAGTTGAGTGGGGGGATGCTCAAGGTTATTCCAAGGTAGGGGTGGAATTGGTGTATCACTCTGTTCTAATAGCTCTTGGAAGTGACGGGCTATGCTGGGCGATCGCGCTTCTATTGGACAATGGACAAAGAAATAAATTCGTACTCCCGTCTGCAACCATTGCTGAATCTGCCTTACCCATTCTTCCATAAACGGCTGATTCACTAATAAATTTGGATGAGAAATAAACCGAATCAGAGTAAAAGGTGCTGTCACACTCAATTGCAACGGTAATTTGGGTTTACGCCGTTCCGATTGCAGCTGCGGGTCATCATCTCCAGTGTAAATAGGGCGCGAGTCTAATAGTACCCGTCCCACACCTAGCTTTTCTAAAAGCGCCGTTAAATTACTAGCATGGGGTTCTCTGAACCAGTCAGGATGCCGAACTTCTAATGCTAGGGGCGCTTCTGTGCGCGGCCAAGCTTCCAAAAAGTTGGTTAAATCGTCCAGAAATACAGGTGCATAACTGGGTGGTAACTGGGCAAACATCGGGCCAAGACGCTTACCTAAAGGACGCATCCCTTCCAGAAATTTTAATGCAGCCGGAATATAAGGTTGTAGCAATCCTTGATGGGTAATATCTCGCGGTAATTTTAGACAAAATTCAAAACCTGCTGGTGTTTCGGCAGCCCAACGGGTTACAGTTTCTTGGTTAGGCACGGCATAAAAGGTGGTGTTACCTTCTACGGTGGTGAAGCGACGACTGTAAAGATGCAGAAAATCAGCTGTGCGAGTGCCTTGGGGATAGAGTTCGCCCACCCAACCTTTATATGCCCAAACAGCACAACCGATAAAAAAGTTCACAGTGCCTGCCTAAAAGCCTTGAGGTATCATATTCAATTTTACAGGCAGGTTGTAGGGATAGATGAAGCTAGGTCAGATTCCCGACTGCTTGAAGATACTGCTCAATATGCTTGATTGTTTACTCAAGCTTTTCCATTCATTACAAAAATAGAAGCCGTTGTTACAAATGCTTGAACCTTAGTAACAACAGTTTGTTCATTTCTAGCAAATGATTATACCTTTGTTGCAAATGCTTAAGCAAAACTTATAAATATAGAAGCATTTCTAGCAAGTGGTTATATCTTTGTTGCAAATGCTTAAGTAAAACTTATAAATATAGAAGCATTTCTAGCAAGTAATTATATCTTTGTTGCAAATGCTTAAGCAAAACTTATAAATATAGAAGCATTTCTAGCAAGTGGTTATATCTTTGTTGCAAATGCTTAAGTAAAACTTATAAATATAGAAGCATTTCTAGCAAGTAATTATATCTTTGTTGCAAATGCTTAAGCAAAACTTATAAATATAGAAGCATTTCTAGCAAGTGATTATACCTTTGTTGCAAATGCTTAAGCAAAGCTTATCAATATAGTGTTAAAAATCGATTCATAATCTGTAAAGTATTTTCGATAATTCAGCCATCTTGCATTTCTTCTGAGTACAAAATACTTGCTTACCCTAAAACAGCACTGGCAATGATGAGGTTATTGTAAAACGATCGCATCTACGACGCGCTACGCCTACGCGCAATTGAACTGCATACTAAAGCGTTTCTAGCAATACAGGCAATATTTCACAGCCTTGTGCCAAATCTTTAATTAAGTTTTGAACCAGCGAGTTATCAAAACCTGCTTTGCAGATTAAATTTGTACAAACCTCATTGATAATTTGCGTACTAACAAGTAGGTTCTCTTGACTTGTAAAATTTGTGGCTATTTAATGATAATCAATAATGTCTGGTAATTCTTTAGGCTCTACGACAGATGTAGTTCAAATAAATAAAACCTAGTGTAAATTCATATTTGCAGAAATTATTTCAGAATTTACTTAAAAAAGAATATGGAAATCAAACAAATTTGCGTAATTGGGGCTGGAATCAGTGGTTTGGTAACAGCTAAAACTTTTGTCGAGGAAGGCTACGACGTTACTGTATTTGAGAAACAAAAAGGACTTGGTGGTGTTTGGGAAAAATCTCGAACTTACCCAGGATTAACAACCCAAAATACGGGTGACACCTATAATTTTTCAGACTATCCCATGCCTGCATCCTACCCAGAGTGGCCGACAGCAGAACAGATGCGGGATTACTTAGATTCATACGCCCAGAATTTTGGGGTTCTTGAGAGAATTCGCTTCCAAACGGAAGTTACCAATGTTTCCCGAAAAAGTGGAGAACAACCAGGATGGGTAGTTACCATCAGAGTGAAGGAAGGTAATGGTGGTGAGACAAAAGAGGAAAAGCACGAATTTGACTTTGTACTAGTGTGCAATGGCACATTTAGCATCCCTAAGCTACCTTCTTTGCCTGGTAGAGAGGAGTTCGCCGCATCTGGAGGACGGGTACTGCATTCTACTGAGTTTAACGATGCTTCAATAATTAAGGGTAAGCGGGTAGTGGTAGTGGGTTTTGGCAAATCTGCCTGCGACATTGCAACTTTGGCGGCAAACATAGCCAAAGAATCCACCCTCCTCTTCCGTCAGCCTCTGTGGAAGATTCCTAGATTTTTCCTGGGTTTAGTAAACCTGAAGTATGTTTTATTAACCCGTTTTTCAGAAGCTTGGTTCCCCTACCGTAAGATGGGACGGATTGAAAAAGTGCTGCACACTCTGGGTAAGCCACTAGTGTGGGCTTTTTGGCGGACTAACGAGATGGTGCTACGCCTGCAATTTGGTCTTGATAGTTGCGGGATGTTGCCCGAACAACCGATGAATCAGGCTAACTGTGGCATTAGCATAGCTCCTCCAGATTTCTTCAAGTACGTACACTCTGGTAAAATTCAGGCAATTAAAACCAGCATCGCCAAGTTTATCCCTGATGGCGTGGAATTAGCTAATGGTCAGCAGTTGCAGGCAGATATAGTAATTTTTGGAACAGGATTTCGCCAAGAGCTTCCTTTTCTCGAAGAAGAATATCGCCGACAGGTAGTTGATGAAGATGGTAATTTTAACCTTTACCGTTATCTGATTCACCCTAATATTCCACAGATGGGTTTTGTTGGCTATAACAGCAGTTTCTACAGTCAGTTGACATCAGAAGTTGGTGCTTGGTGGCTGCTAGAGTATGTCAAAGGCAACTTGTTATTGCCTTCGCCGTCAGCAATGTATCAAGAAATGGCAGCAGATATCGAGTGGATGAAAACTCAATACAATAGCGTTGTAGCAAAGGCAACATGCATCTCCTCGTTTTCCTTGCGTTATACTGATCAACTTATGGAAGATATGGGGGCGAATAATCAGCTTGGTGTGTGGAAGGGGATTTCACAGATTATGATGCCTGTGGATTTATCCCTCTACAACAAACTTCGACAGGAATTAAAGTTGCAAAGGCTGAAAAATCTTAATGATTCTCCTAACCAATTAACCGAATCTTTGTGAGTTGAAAACAGGCGGCTAACCTGACTCCACTGAGGAAGCACCGAAACGATAGCCTTTGCCGTAGACTGTATGAATCAGCGCAGTTTCTCTACCTACCTCAATCTTACGGCGCAGTAAACGAATTAATGCCGCGATTACATTACTACTGGGTTGTTCTTCCTCTTGCCACAAATATTGCATAATCTGGGCATGAGTCATTAGTTGTCCAGTGTGTTCCATAAAGTATTGAAGTAGCTGGCTTTCTTTTTGCGATAGTTCAATTATTCGTCCTTGGCGATATGCTACTTGATTTTCACAATCGAGTTCTAAATCAGCGACGGTTAAACGTCCGGTGGTGGTTTCATAGGTTTGGGAACCGGAACGACGCAATAGAGCACGGACTCTCGCTAGTAACTCTCGCAATTCAAAAGGTTTAACCAAATAGTCGTCAGCGCCAGCATCTAAACCTTGTACGCGGTCATCTAGAGTATCTTTGGCTGTGAGAAACAGCACGGGAGTGGTTTTGCCTTGGCGTCGCAATTGCTGACAAATCTCTAACCCCGTTTTTCCTGGCAGCATCCAATCTAAAATTAGTAGGTCATAATTGCCTGCTTGTGCATGTTCGTTGCCACTTGTCCCATCGTAAGCGGCATCCACAGTGTAACCCTCACGAGTTAATAAGCGACTCAAGGGTTGAGTTAGTTCAATTTCATCATCAACTAATAAAATTCTCATGCTGCTTGTGGTAAGCATATAGAGATATTCTCAATATTATTCAACTGCCAGAACGCCAAGGATATTAAGAAAAAGAATGCTAACTGTTGCATTGCCAAAAGGGGAACTCCTTAAAAATAGCATCCGCCTGCTACAATCTGTGGGATTAGATTTTAGTGCTTTTTTAGATTCAGGAACTCGCCAACTTCAAATTCCTGACACTAAGGGAGTTGCAAAAGCTTTGTTGGTGCGGGCGCAGGATGTGCCGGTTTATGTGGAATATGGTCAAGCACAACTGGGTGTTGTTGGTTACGATGTGTTGCGGGAGAAGCAGCCGCAAGTTGCCCACTTGGTAGATTTGCAGTTTGGGCATTGTCGGATGTCGGTGGCGGTAAAAGCATCCAGTTCTTACCGATCGCCTTTAGATTTACCACCGCATGGTAGAGTTGCTTCTAAGTATGTGAATTGCGCTCGTGAATATTTCCACAGTCTAGATTTACCTGTGGAAATAGTGCCTTTGTATGGTTCAGTGGAATTAGGCCCGATTACTGGAATGTCTGAAGCGATCGTGGATTTGGTTTCTACAGGGCGGACTTTGCGCGAAAATGGTTTGATTGAAATTGCGACTCTATATGAAAGCACGGCGCGGTTGATTGCTCATCCTCTGAGTTACCGCCTGAACACGGGTAATCTTAGTGATGTGATTGCCAAGTTGCGAGAAGCCGTTTTGGTAGGAGTCTAATAGTATTGCTGTCAAGGTGACGCAATTCACGGTTTATCGAATAGCCCAAAGAAACCTCACCCTGCTTTTACGTAGTAAAACCTGTCCCTCTCCTTACTAAGGAGAGGGATGTCGTCAGGACAGGGTGAGGTTTTAAAGACCAGCAAATAGTCTGCAACAATTGAATCTCATCATTCATGCAGACTAAATTTGTTTACACTAGTATTACTGCAATGTCTACGACGGGCTACGCCTACGCAATAACTTTGCAGCGTAGACAGGGAATAGCTTGCTACTAAGCATCACTTTTAATGTGGATGTAGCATTTTGACAAAATTTAACAGACTTCCTGAACAGCCAGAGGCGGGGAAAAGACTAAGGATTGTTAAAAAAGGTTAAGCTATTCTTGAGATAGCCACCCTGCTGATTGAATATTACATTTAAATTTATTAAGAAAAGTTAATGAAAGCTGGACAAATTGATACAGAAGTGTCGAGGCTAGAAGCCCTCCGCCAGTATCAAATTCTCGACACCGAACCGGAAGAAGCCTACGACAATCTTGCTCAGTTAGCGGCTTTTATTTGTGGCACATCCATCTCCTTGGTAAATTTTATTGATGAAAACCGTCAATGGTTTAAGGCAAAAGTAGGTTTAGATGTATCAGAAATGCCCCGGTGTGTTGGGTTATCTTACCTTTGCCAAGAGCGGCGTGATGTTGTGGTGGTTCCTGATACCCTAGCTGATGAAAAATTGGCAAATAATGCCGTAGTAACTGGCTATCCATACATACGGTTTTATGCCGGTGTACCCCTAATTACCGCGCAGGGAGATATGCTGGGAACTCTGTGTGTAATTGACCAAGTTCCCAAAGAATTGAGCCAAAAACAAGTGGAGGCGCTTGTAGCTCTGAGTCGCTTGGTAATCGACCAATTAGAACTCAGGCGGCATGTAACTGAGGTATCTAAAATTACCGAGAAGCTTGTGGCGCACGAGCAAGCAGCACACGCCCAGTCTGAAGCTGCAAGAATCCGCGTTGCTAATTTGCTCGAAAGCATCACTGATGGGTTTTTTGCCCTGGATAAAAAGTGGCGATTTACCTACATTAATGGTCAAGCGGAACGGCTGTTGCAAAAAAACCAGAATGAATTATTGGGTAAAAACATCTGGGAGGTGTTTCCAGAAATCATCGACACAACATTCCATCGTGAGTATCACAGGGCAATCTTAGAACAGGTGAGTGTGGAATTTGAGGAGTTTTATCCGTCACTAAACTGTTGGCTTCAAGTCCACGCCTATCCTGCGAAAGACGGCTTGTCTGTTTATTTCCAAGACATTACTGAACGACGGAAAACGGCAGAAGCACTACGAGAGAGTGAAGAACGTTGGCAATTAGCATTACATGGTAATAATGATGGTATTTGGGATTGGAACCTTAAGACTAATGAAGTGTTCTTCTCAATTCGGTGGAAGGAAATGCTCGGTTATAAAGACCACGAAGTTTCCAACGGTTGGGATGAATGGACAAAATTAATCCACCCCGATGAGCGAGATTGGGTAATTCAAGCCTTCCAAGACCACTTTGCCAAGAAAACACCGTTTTATGTCTGCGAATATCGAGTCCAGTGCCAAGACGGCAGCTATAAATGGATTCTAGATCGAGGACAGGCACTTTGGGACGCATTGGGTGATATAGTTCGCATGGTTGGTTCTTATACAGATATCACAGATCGCAAGCGGGCAGATGAGGAATTAAAGCGGCAGAATTTGCGATCGCAATTATTCGCTGAAATCACCCTGAAAATTCGAGAATCTTTACAAATAGACGAAATTCTTCAAACCACAGTTACCGAGGTACAAAAACTGCTACAAGCTGACCGAGTTTTAATTTTTCATCTAGAGGCTGATGGTTCGGGAACAGTAGTGCAAGAGGCGGTGCTACCTGGTTGGCCCGTAATTCTGAGAAAAAATCTTTTTGACCCCTGCTTTAAAGAAGAATACATAGAAAGATATCGCCAGGGCAGAGTGAGTGCTATGGAAGACATTGAAACTGCTCACATTCAACCATGCCATCGAGAATTTCTTCAGCAGTTTGCTGTCCGGGCTAATCTTGTAGTGCCAATTCTTGTCAGGGAAAATATTTGGGGCTTGTTGCTGGCTCATCAGTGTTCTGCACCTCGACGGTGGAATAACTTTGAGACGGAGTTGTTAAAGCAATTAGCTAACCAAATTGGGATTGCTTTATCTCAAGCGCAACTATTAGAAAAAGAAAGCCAGCAAAGTCAGGAACTCGCTCGTTCTAATGCGGAATTGGAACAATTTGCCTATGTAGCTTCCCATGATTTGCAAGAACCGTTGCGGATGGTAACGAGTTATTTACAACTACTAGAGCGAAGATACAAAAATCAACTAGATGCCAATGCCGATCAGTTTATCAACTACGCAGTAGATGGGGCCCGGCGGATGCAGACCCTAATCAATGATTTATTGAATTATTCTCGCGTCAGCACCCGTGGACAGCCCTTTATCCGAGTAAATTGTAGCGTTGTCTTAGAACAGGCGATCGCTAATCTGCAAATTGCGATCGCGGATAGTCAGGCAATTGTCACTCATGATCCTCTACCTGAAGTGATGGCTGATCTGACCCAATTGATACAAGTATTTCAAAACCTGATTGGCAATGCGATCAAATTTTGCCAGAATCAGCAGCCACGAATTCATATCGGGGTAGCCAAGCCAGATGCAAATTTAAATGGGGAAAGTTTAAATGTTATCCCGTTGGCAGATGAATGGTTATTCTGGGTGCGTGATAATGGTATTGGTTTGGAATCCCAGTATGCAGAACGTATTTTTATAATTTTTCAGCGCTTGCACGGTAGAGACAAGTATCCAGGTACTGGAATTGGTCTGGCAATTTGTAAAAAAATTATAGAACGCCACGGCGGCCGGATCTGGGTTGAGTCGAAACCGGGTCAAGGCTGTACTTTCTACTTCACAATTCCAGATAGAGCAGGTAAACAATCGTGATTACTATAACAGCGATTATGCCTATTGAGGTTTTGTTGGTAGAGGACAATCCTGGCGATGCCCAACTTACACGCATCGCCCTGGAAGAGAGCAAAATCTCGATTAACTTGAATGTGGTCGAAGATGGTGTGGAAGCAATGGCATTCTTGCGAAAGCAGGAAAAATATGCTAGAGCAGCCCATCCCGATATTGTGCTACTCGATTTAAATCTCCCCAGAAAAGATGGGCGGGAAGTACTGGCAGAAATTAAAGGAGATGAAAACCTCAAGCGAATTCCTGTAGTAATCTTGACGACTTCCCAAGCTGAAGAAGACATCCTCAAAGCTTATAATTTATGTGCAAACTGTTATATAACTAAGCCAGTAGATTTCGATCAATTCGTTAAAATTGTACAATCAATAGAAAATTTTTGGTTTGCGATCGTAAAACTGCCACCGGAGTAGTGGAAATGGCAGGTAAAAATATTAAAATCTTGCTAGTTGAAGATAACCCTGGTGATGTCTTTTTATTACAGGAGCTTTTAAAAGAAGTTAGCACAGTTGTAGTTGATTTATCGCCCGTTGAACGGCTTTCCGAAGCACTCAACTACTTAGAAAAGGAACTTTTTGATGTAATTTTGTTAGACCTCTCGCTGCCAGATAGCCAGGGATTAGAAACCTTTGTCATCGCTCACCATCAAGCAAAAGCCACTCCGATAATTGTGCTCACGGGTATAAACGATGAAACCCTAGCAATTAGAGCAATGCAGGAAGGAGCGCAAGATTATTTGGTGAAAGGGCAAGTAACTGGCGACTTGCTGGTGCGCTCAATGCGTTATGCCATCGAACGTCAACGGGCAGATAACGCACTGCGACAGAGTGAGGAGCGATTTCGGGTAGCCCTGAAAAACTCTCCCATCTTTGTCTACAACCAAGATTGTGAGTTACGGTACACCTGGGTTTACAATCCCCCATCTGGAGTGACAGTTGAGGAAATATTGGGCAAAAAAGACTTGGATATTATCCCAGTTGAAGATGCTCAACGTCTGATTACAATTAAACGTGGGGTGCTAACCACTGGCATAGGAACGCGAGAGGAAGTATCAATTACAATCAAAGATACAACTCGATATTACGATTTGACAGTTGAGCCATTGCGGAATGAGTCGCAAGAAATTGTCGGCGTGACATGCGCCAGTATTGATATTAGCGAACGACAAGCCGCACTACGCGAACGCAAATTGGCAGAAGAAAAAATCCGCGAACAAGCAGCATTACTTGATGTCACCACAGATGCCATTTGCGTGCGAGATTTAAACAATAAAATTATCTTCTGGAACAAAGGCGCAGAAACACTTTACGGCTGGAAAGCTACAGAAGCTTGGGGCAAAAATGCTAGTGAGCTTTTGTATGACGAACCTTCACCAGAAATTGAAGCGGCTCTGTTGCAAGCTATTAGTAAAGGTAAGTGGCAGGGAGAGTTAACAAAACTTACTAAAACGGACAAGGAAATCCTTGTTGCTAGTCGCTGGAGTCTGGTGTGCGATGAACAAGGGAAACCCAAATCAATTCTCACCGTTGACACAGATATTACCGAGAAAAAACACTTAGAAGCCCAATTGTTTCGCGCCCAACGCCTGGAAAGTATTGGCACTCTTGCTAGTGGCATTGCTCACGACCTCAACAATATCCTGACACCGATTTTGGCAGGAGCACAACTTTTACCGCTCAAATTTCCCGATGCAGATGAACGCACCCGTCATCTACTGGAGATTTTGGAAATCAACGCCAGACGCGGTGCTGATTTAGTTAAACAGGTGCTGTCCTTTGCGCGGGGTGTAGAAGGGAAGCGCATCACTTTGCAACTCAGACATCTGATTGTGGAAGTTGCCAAGATTCTCAAAGAGACATTTCCCAAATCCATACAAATCAGCACTGATGTACCGCAGGATTTGTGGATGGTTTCTGGAGATAGCACCCAACTACATCAAGTGCTGATGAACCTCTGCGTTAACGCCCGTGATGCTATGCCCAATGGCGGTAGTTTAAGTCTCTCTGCCGAGAATCTGTTGATTGACGAAAATTATGCCCGCATGAACCTGGAAGCCAAAGAGGGGCCTTACATAGTGATTACTGTCTCCGATACTGGAGTTGGGATTCCTAGAGAAATCTTAGATAAAATTTTCGAGCCATTCTTTACCACAAAAGATGTGGGACAAGGCACAGGGTTAGGGCTTTCCACCGTGCTGGGGATCATTAAAAGCCACGGAGGTTTTGTAAACGTGTATAGCGAACCAGGAAGTGGCACTAGCTTTAAGGTTTACTTACCAGCAGTGGAAGGAATGGAAACACTCACTCCAGAAGAATTACCACCACAGAAAGGACATGGAGAATTGATTTTGGTTGTGGATGATGAAGCTGCCATTCAAGAAATTACGAAAACATCACTAGAAACTCACAACTATAAAACTCTCATTGCCAGTGATGGCATTGAAGCGATCGCACTATACGCTAAAAATAGGGACAAAATTAGTGCCGTACTGATGGATATTATGCTGCCCTCGCTGGATGGTTTAACTGCCATTCGTACCCTGCGAAAAATCAACCCCCAAGTCAAAATTATTGCCAGTAGTGGACTGATGTCTGAGAATAAGCTCAGTGCAGTAGCTGCTATTGGTGTCAATACATTTTTGTCAAAGCCTTATACTGTCAACGAATTATTGCTTTCTTTACAGAAAATATTATCCTGATAAATTCAATAAGTGCAACAAGGGGTTGCCCGTTATAGCCGCTGGCTTAAGGGGTTGCTATGATGGAGCATCGGTTTAGGCAAGCTATTTTCAGGTAAATAGACTCGCCCTGTTAGGAGCACAGCAATGCTCATTGGTGTCAACTGGTAAGCAAGTTCGTAGTAAGCAGTTGCCCCTACGACAGAAGTGCTTCAAATAAATGAAAACTGCTGTAATTACGAATTACGAACTACGAATTACTATGCCTCGGTTTCTTAGGTTAATCATCAATATAGTAATCTTGGGTACAGTTTTACTCATATCTGTACAAGTTTGGGCACAAGATTGGCGTCCGGTTCGTGGTGGTATCCCTTTCGGTATCAGTGGTATGGCTTTGATAGAGCAACAAAGCAATTCCTTAGATTTTCTGATTGCCCATGATAACAAGCAAAAAAAACAAAGTCGTTTAGCAATCATCAGTATTAAGGGTAAAAACCAACCTGAATATTTCCCCTTAAACTGGCCAAATAACATAGAATTACCCATCGATTTAGAAGCTTTAACATCTGTTCCAGAAAATACAAAATCCTCTTTTATAGCTTTAAGTAGTTCTGGAAAAGCTTATTACATCAAGTTGGAGCCTGCCAATAAAACCATCTCTATTATCAAGGAATTTAATCTACCAGGAATTATTCAAGGCAATAATTTTGAAGCATTTGGATTACAAAATATAGACGGTAAATTACTTGCTATTTGGGGACATCGAGGTGAAGGAGAACAACCAGCAACTATTTTTTGGGGAATGTTTGACTTAGCTAAATATCAAATTACTCTCGCAGGTTCTGCCAATCTGAAAGTACCGTTTCCATCTGGCAATGTTCGTCATATTTCAGATATTAAGGTAGACCCCGTAGGAATTGTGTACATCACTTCAGCAAGTGATGCTGGAGATGATGGTCCATTTCAGTCAGCTGTGTATGTCGCTGGTTACCTGGGATTCCGTGGTAACAAAATTGCATGGCGGCAAAATCCTCAACTTGTTCCTCTTTACCGCTCTGATTACCACAAAATTGAAGGTATGGAACTTGTTCCAGGTGCAGAAGGCGGTTTGATTCTTGGTACAGATGATGAGAATTTGGGTTCCTATGTATACATTTTGGGTGGAAATAGCTGAAGTATGTCCTTTGATAACTTGTGTAAACAGGCATCATGATTTTGAGAATTGCTGGTTTATTTGCGATCGCCTAACAGTTTCCTTGAAGAATATTCATATATTGAAGGTTTTGTCAACTTAATTTAGTGCGATGCCTACGGCGGGCAAAGCCTACGCAACTTGGTGTGGATTGACCATTATCTTATCGATAACGGTCACTCATTAGTTACCTTTACACATTAAATCGGAACAACATTACATCCCCTTCCTGCACAACATACTCTTTACCCTCACTGCGAACCAACCCTTTTTCCTTCGCAGCATTCATCGAACCAGTTGTTACCAAGTCTTTATAAGCGACAGTTTCGGCGCGGATAAATCCCCGCTCAAAGTCACTGTGGATTACACCAGCGGCTTGAGGTGCAGACATTCCAGCATTAATTGTCCAAGCGCGGGTTTCTTTGGGGCCGCAAGTGAAATATGTCCGCAAGCCTAAAAGCATGTAAGTTGCACGAATCAATGATTTCAAACCGCCTTCTTCCACACCTAAAGACGCAAGAAAATCAGCTTTATCTTCCTCTGGTAATTCCACTAATTCAGCTTCAACTTGAGCCGAAACTATCACAACTTGGGCATTTTCTGTCGCTGCAATTTGCCGCACTGTTTCCACAAAATGATTCCCAGTTGCCAACTCATCCTCAGATACATTCGCGGCGTAGATAATCGGTTTATAAGTGAGCAGTTCTAATCCTTTAATAATTTCTGTTTCTTCTTCATTCAAGCTCACCTGACGCACCGATTTACCTTCATTTAAAGCCGCAGCTAATTTTTCTAAGACTGTGATTTCAAACTGTGCATCTTTGCTGGTACGAGCTTGTTTGCGAGTGCGGTCAATTCGCCGCTCAATTTGTGATAAATCTGATAAACCCAGTTCTATATTAATGATTTCAATATCTCGCGCTGGGTCAACAGAACCAGCAACGTGGATAATATCGTCATTCTCAAAACAACGTACCACATGGACGATCGCATCAACTTCCCGGATGTGAGACAAGAATTGATTCCCTAGTCCCTCACCCTGACTTGCACCTTTAACTAAACCGGCAATATCTACAAATTCAACCCGCGCCGGGATAGTTTGTGCCGAACTGGCAATCTTAGCAAGAACATTTAACCGCTCATCCGGTACTGCGACAACGCCGACATTCGGTTCAATCGTGCAAAAAGGGAAGTTAGCTGCTTCTGCTTTGGCATTAGCAACTACAGCATTAAATAAAGTAGATTTTCCGACGTTGGGAAGTCCGACAATTCCGGCTCTTAGCATTTTGGATTTTAAATTTGAGATTTTGGATTACATTACCAAGGTAATCTAAACAGGTTCCGGTATGGTTTGGGGAATTGGCCCTGGAACCGTCTGAGGAATGGGAGCAGGTACTGGTTCTGGTACAGGCCCCGGTAATGGTTGAGGAATCGCTGGCCCCGGTACAGGTTCGGGACTAGGTAACGGATTCGGCTCAGGATTGGGACTAGGTAGTGGACTCGGGCCAGGAGTAGGAATTTGTGGTTCGGGTATAGAAATCGCAGTAGGATTAATCATCGTAAGCCTAAATTAAATTATTCAACCTTCCCACGCTAGATGACAACCTCAGCTGTTGACATCTCCCCAAATAGCTATACCCACGAACACTTCATTTAATAATTTACCTCTATTCTGATTCTCTGCGTCCCTCTGCGCTTCCCTTTGCGCCCCTACCCTGCGGGAAGGCGAAGCGCCTATGCGTTTAAATTTCACCCCTCAATTCCCCACCATTTGTACAAAACTACTCCTCCTTCACCTTTTCTACCACCTCTGGCACTGGATCGAAACCACCTGGATGAAACGGATGACAGCGCAAAATCCGCAGAGTTGCCATCCAGCTACCACGTAACACTCCAAATCGTTCAATGGCTTGAATGGCATACATCGAGCAAGTTGGTTGAAAGCGACAAGTTGGGAGAAACAACGGCGAAATAAACATTCGGTAACCCCGAATCAGCCAAATCAATAATAGTTTCATTGCAGTTACCTAAATCTTATAAATTAGTAACAGAGGTAAAAATTTTCATTTTGTTACATCTTTGTTAATTACATTTTCTGACTTCTCCTCAATTCCGGTTTTATGGCTGCAAATTGCGATAGCTGCAATTTGGGTGTTACTCATCCTTCTGATTGCATGGGTGGTAAACCGCTTTGCCGACAAGCCAGAAATCGTGCGGAAGATAGTTCATATTGGCACTGGTAATGTAATTTTAATCGCTTGGTGGCTCGATATTCCCGCCAGTGTAGGGATTACAGCTTCTATTTTAGCGAGTGGAATCACCTTATTATCCTATCGATTCTCTATTCTTCCTGGAATTAATAGCGTCGGACGGCAAAGTTTAGGGACATTTTTTTACTCTGTCAGTTTCGGTATTTTAATTGCCTGGTTCTGGTACTTACAACAACCCCAGTACGCAGCACTAGGAATTTTGATTATGACTTGGGGAGATGGACTAGCAGCCTTAATCGGACAACGCTTTGGTACACATAAGTATAAAGTCTTTGATACACAAAAAAGTTGGGAAGGCTCCCTAACTATGATGCTCGTTAGCTATCTCGTCAGTAGTCTGATTTTAATTGGAACTCAAGGCAATAGTTGGCAAACTTGGGTGATATCACTCGTGGTGGCGTTTATCGCTACTACTTTAGAAGCTTTTTCCTTTTTGGGTATTGATAATTTAACAGTTCCCTTGGGCAGTGCAGCCCTTGCTTTCTTCTTAAGCCACTTAGTTCTTAGTTACTAATCTTTTGGCGTGTCATTCCTAATTGTTCAAATGATTATTTACACCCGCTTACTTAGATTTATCAGCAATAACATCTATAGGCTCCCACTGCCTATTACATCTCAACTATAATTGCCATAATTATTCCCGCAGGAAACCCATAACCATAATTTAAATGTTGTGGTTCTAGATATTCAAAATCAGGGAATATATGTTTAAATACTGTAAATAACTGCAAAATCACTGAATATTGACTATAGCTGCTCTAGCGTATTGATATATCTAAAACAAATACAAGATTTTATATCTACCTTGAGAAACAAAAATACAATTTTGTTTTATGTCTTCAGGTTTATGAAATCCTGACAAACAATGCCTATAGTTGGGTCTTAGGTGGTCACACACCTAATTTCGTAAGTGAGGCTAACAATCATGTCACATCAAATAATTGCATCTAAATTGTTTGTCGAGTTATCTGATGAACAACAACAGCTGCTAGCTGGTGGTGCCGACTTTGAGTTGAGTAACAGCAATTTCGCTAATAGACAGGCAAATTTACGGGGAACAACCAATTCCGGTCCCCAAGGTAGCAATGCCAATTCCACTGCAACTAATAATACTGTAAATACTGCGGCGCAAGATTTCTTGGGCTTGGGTGGAGTTATTCCTACGAATGTTAGAGCGTTGGGCCAAGCGCCATCTCTCAATGGTTCTGGAGGAAGACTTCAAGGTGGTAACGGAGGTAATGGCGAAGGATAGTAACTGTACTGTATTTCAGGGGTCACCCGGAAAATCAGCAGTCACACGCCAGAGCAATTCGGATATTTAGGTAGGGAATGGTGAGTGGGGGTTCTCAAACAGTGAACAATGAATCGATTTTTTATCAGATTTATGTTTTCTTCCTACTCTCTTCCCATACCCAAAATCTGCAACTTTGAAATGAATAGCTGATGTTGCAGGTGTTACCCTTTTCAGTTTCTCAAGACAATGCCGTAAACTCCGCTGTGGCGGTGGCGCTAGGTAGAAAGTTCTTACGAACATTACGGCTTTGTCTGCTTCGCCTATCGTTTAAACATTCCCACAGGGAATACCAAAAATTACCTGTCAGTCTAGAGCGCTTCCCATATTTAGGCAAGGAATAGCAATTGGGAATTACCAAACAGTTAAAAATAAAGAATTGAATAAACTCTTGCATAAGTTTTGTTCTTCCTTTCCCTACTCAAAATCTACAACTTTGAACCGAATAACTGACCACTACAGAATCAGACTTTTCAGTTTTCCCTGGTAGCATATGGTGACATTTAGCAATTTATGCACTCCAGATTTCTAATCATTGGTAAGTGGAAGCAACTACGGATTTTAGAAATGTCCAGCCTTATGCAGAAAACAAATATCTGACTAAATACGTCGGGGATAAGGACAATTGGAAGTTAGACACCATGAGATGCACTTACAACAAAGATGAAAAATTTTTCTCGCTTCTGCCTTATTTTGAAGACAGTATCTAGAACCCAATTTTTCATTAGATTTGCTTAAGTAGTGAGGCTAACATCATGCCAAGTCAAATCATAATATCTGAGTTTTTTCTAGAGTTATCTGATGCAAAACAGGAGCTTCTAGTTGGTGGTGGCGACTTTGAACTGACTAACAGCAATTTTGCTCAAAGATTTTTCAATGTACAAGGGACAAGCATTTCTAGCCCACTAGGCAACACCGCCAACTCCACTGGCCAAAATAATTACATCAATAACGCTGCCCAAGATTCTTTAGGTTTGCGTTAAGTTACCTTATTTAGCATTACCACCAACCCAGCTTAAGCCTACGCTATCATCTGTTAACTATGCCCACAGGTGATCTCAAAGAATAAGGCTTAACATATCTAGAAATACTCTAGACATAAACTGGTGTGTAGGGCTTTTCAAACACTTAAGAGTCAATAAGGAATCAATTTTTCGTCTTCCTTCTTGTTTCTCCAACTGAAGATTATAGAAGTTAATGCTTGTAATGATGAACGATTCCAAAGTTTTTCGGTAATCTTCACCTTTGTATACCTAACACTTTTGTTGAGTGCTTCAGGTACAACTCAATTCGCAAGTAAGTTAATTTATGGAATCTTTTCTTGGAGATAAAAAGGGGGAGAGGAGATTGTAATGACTCGCTCAACGTAAGTGAGGACTTTGAGGGAGTTTGAGCTTTCTCCTCTGTTTTCTCAACGCGTTACCCACGTTAAAGATATGAAAAAGGCGATTCCAGCGCATCGCGCATACCTTCTTCTTCCCCCTTGATTGATTATAAACAATTATAAAACATGATGTTGGCTACTATTGGCAGCATCTGTGACCGTTTGGCTTTTTATCCTAGTGGTTCGTCAAGGGAATGTGGCGGGGTAAAGGGAAAAGGTGTTTGATAACCTTTTCCCATCTGAAAACCCAGCAATTTTGGGTTGGCAGATTTTCAGGTATCCATTAAAACAAAAGGTGTAATGTCGTGAACTCCTTACGCCCCCAAGAAAACTATTTTTGGAATAGGTTTAATGAACCCAATCCAGAGCAACTTCATCTAATTGAAGCTAACGAGTTTCTTCCTCATATCGGTAAATGGACTCACATTGGCAGCGGTGTTTTACTGACTATCTTTGTAGCAGGTATTACTCTGACATCTGTTCTTCATTACAACGTCACGGTCAAAGTTCCTGCAAATATTCGACCTGTAGGAGAACTGCGGGTTGTTCAGTCTGCCATGACTGGAACCGTTCAAAACATTGATGTTCATGAAAATCAAGTTGTGAGCCAGGGACAAGCGATCGCTCACGTTGATAATTCTCGTCTTCAGACTCAAAAGAGTCAATTAGAAAGTAGTATTCAGCAAAGTAAATTACAACTAAGTCAAATTGATGCTCAACTGGGTCAAATAGATACTCAGATTGCAGCGCAGACAAACTTAACTAACCGCACGATTATAGCTGCACAAGCTGAATTAGATGGGACACAACGCAACTATCAAGATCAGCAAATTAAAGCTACAGCTGATATGACGCAAGCAGAAGCATCCTTGAGGTTAGCCAAGGTGCAA
The DNA here is from genome assembly GCF_015714705.1 of Nostoc sp. NZL. Taxonomy (NCBI): domain Bacteria; kingdom Bacillati; phylum Cyanobacteriota; class Cyanophyceae; order Nostocales; family Nostocaceae; genus Nostoc; species Nostoc sp. NZL. The sequence goes on from NZ_WBKL01000003.1 coordinate 17,725, forward strand.
CAAGAGCGATCGCAGCGTGAAAAAGTCTTAAGAGCAACTATACAAGAAGCCGAAGCAGCTTTGACTTTAGCTCAAGTCCAACGTGACCGATTACAACGAGAAAAAGTCTTAAGAGCAACTATACAAGAAGCCGAAGCAGCTTTGACTTTAGCGAGGGTGCAACGTGACCGATTGCAGTCGATAGTAGCGTCGGGAGCCGTTCCTCGCAATCTGTTTGACGAAAAAGAACAAGCGGTTAAATCTGCTGAGGCGAAGCTAGAACAAGCTAGCGCTGACGCGAAAAATCTTCTGGAGGACAAAGAACAAGCGGTTAAATCTGCTGAGGCGAAACTAGAACAAGTTAAAGCTAACGCCAAAAATCTCCTGGAGGAAAAGGAACAAGCCCTTAAAGTTGCCCAAACCAACCTAGAAAAGGCTAAAACTGGGATTAATCCTAGTAATGCTACCGTAACCGTGGCATCTGAACGGATTAAGCAGGAACAGGCTAGAGGTGAGGCAGCCTTAGCCGCTTTGAAAAAAGACCGAGAAACTCTACTCCAGCAGCGCCTTGAACTCCAAAAGGAACTCGATCGCAACACCAAAGAACTGCAACAGGCAAAAACCGACTTGAATTTGAGTGTGATTCGATCGCCAATCGCCGGAACACTGTTGCAATTGAATCTTCGCAACCCAGGACAGGTAGTCCAACCAAGTGAAGCGATCGCTCAGATTGCTCCCCTCGATGCTCCTTTACTAATTAAGGCTCGTGTGCCGGCTCAAGATATTGACAAGGTGAAATTGGGACAAAAAGTCCAAATGCAAGTTTCTGCTTGTCCCTATCCAGACTATGGCACTCTCCAGGGAACAGTCAAAACAGTTGCACCAGATGCCCTAGCAATTGGAAAAAACAGTGCAGATCCAGTTGGCTACGAGGTAACTATTGAGCCACAAACCCCATATGTGGGTAGAGGCGATCGCCAGTGTCATCTGAAATCTGGTATGGAGGGCAGGGCTGATATTATTTCTCGGCAAGAAACGGTGCTTCAATTCATTCTGAGAAAAGCCAGATTAATCGCAAATTCTTAATCTAATAAGCAGATTTTATTAATCATCGTCTACCAATTTAATAGGTCTAGTGGCCATGTTTGATCTATTTAAACACCGTAAAAATTACCAGTGTGTTTTACAGTTGAGTGAGGAAGACTGTGGGGCAGCTTGTCTTGCTTCGATTTCTAAGCATTATGGACGTTTCTTAAGTATCAATCGCAGTCGAGATGCAGTCGGGACTGGACAGCTAGGAACAACTTTGCTGGGTTTAAAACGTGGGTCTGAGGCTATAGGTTTAAATGCCAGAGCAGTTAAAGCTGCACCTGCGATCGTAGACAGAATTAATGAAATACAGCTACCAGCAATTATTCATTGGCGGGGTTATCACTGGGTTGTTTTATACGGCAAGAAAGGTAAGAATTACGTTGTCGCTGATCCAGGGGTGGGTATCCGTTATGTCAACCGAGAAGAGTTGGCAACAGCGTGGAATGGGGTAATGCTATTACTCGAACCAGATCCAGACCGCTTTTATCAGCAGCCCCAAGAAGAACCAAAAGCTGGCTTAGTACGCTTTTTTCAGCGGATCTTACCTTATCGTGGGTTGTTGACTCAGGTTTTGATGATCAATATTGCCCTGGGTCTACTCGCTTTAGGTACTCCTGTTCTGATCCAACTGCTCACAGATGATGTGCTTGTGCGCGGGGATACCCAGTTACTCACTGTGGTGATCTCAGCCGTTGTGGTGATGAGCTTATTTAGCAGTAGTCTGCAAGTCTTGCAAGCCATTATGATCGCTCATTTTGGTCAACGACTGCAATTAGGATTAGTTTTGGAGTTTGCACGAAAAATTCTCCACTTACCCTTAAATTACTACGAAGCTCGCCGCAGTGGCGAAATCACTAGCCGACTCAGAGATATCAATGAAATCAACCAATTGGTATCGCAGATTGTGGTTCTTTTACCTAGCCAGTTTTTTATTGCAGTCATATCTTTCTGCTTGATGCTGTTTTATAGCTGGAAACTGACATTAGCAGTCATCCTGTTTGCGGCGTTAATGGCCTTCTCTACCCTACCTTTTTTACCCATCCTCCGACAAAAGAACCGCAGTATGTTGGTTTTGGGGTCAGAAAATCAAGGCGTTTTGGTAGAAACCTTTAAGGGAGCGCAGGTAATCAAAACTACAAATGCTGCACCACAATTTTGGGATGAATTCCAAAGCCGTTTTGGTCGCCTTGCCAATTTAACTTTCAGCACCATCCAAATCGGAATTATCAACGGTACTATTTCTAAACTTTTAGCCACTCTCGGTGGTGTTATTTTACTTGGGCTAGGAAGCATCTTGGTAATTCAAGGAGAGTTGAGCATTGGTCAAATGCTGGCTTTTAACGTCCTCCAGGTCAATGTTCTGGCTTTAATTGACTCTTTAATTAATTTTGTAGATGAATATTTTCGCTCCCAAACAGCAGTCTCTCGCCTCCTGGAAGTTATCGATGCTACACCAGAAGTAGTTGGAGGTAGTCAAAAGCCAGTTGCCCAAATTTCTGGTGATGCAGACATTCGCTGTTCTCATGTCCAATTTCACCACGCTGGCAGAGTTGACTTATTAGAAGATTTTTCTCTCAAGCTACCTGGAGGGAAAGTAACTGCTTTAATTGGTAAGTCCGGCTGTGGTAAAAGTACTTTGGCGAAAGTAATTGCAGGCTTATATCAGCCTAACTCTGGCAATATTCGCATTGGCTTCTATAACATCCAAGACCTTTCCCTGGATTGTTTGCGACAACAAGTAGTTTATGTACCCCAAGAACCTCATTTCTGGAGTCGCTCAATTTTGGACAACTTCCGCTTAGGAACGCCTTACATTTCCTTTGAGGAAATTGTTAAAGCTTGCCAGATAGCTGATGCAGACGAGTTTATCAGTCAACTTCCAAATCAGTATCAAACTGTTTTAGGGGAATTTGGGGCAAATATCTCTGGTGGACAAAGACAACGATTAGCGATCGCTAGAGGCATTCTAACCAATCCACCTGTACTCATTTTAGATGAAGCAACCGCTGGACTTGATCCAGTCAGCGAATCTCACGTACTAGATCGGCTCTTAGAATACCGAGAAGGTAAAACTACGATTCTAATCACCCATCGTCCCAGTGTAGTTAATCGAGCCGACTGGATTGTACTACTAGATAAAGGTCAGGTGCAAATACAAGGTACTCCTGAGACTTTTCTCTCTCAACAAGGAGAGCATTTAAAGTTTTTAACACTGTAAAAATTAGGCTCTGTATGAGCAAATAAAAGTATGTCTGAAAATACCAAATCCCAAAATCATCAATGGTTCAGGGATTTGTCTGAAAAAGAACAGCAAACCCTAGCTGCTGGTCAAATTCCAAATATACCAAATGAAGGTATGCCAGCTGAAAATAATTTTTTTATCCAACAAACTAACATCCAAACTACGGCAGAAAATACATTAAAACTTGCAAATGGTGATGTATCTTCACAAAACACGAGATATATATTTTCACAATTTACATTAGGGTCTTCTATGAAAATTTGGTTGCCAAATTTTCCTTCGTTTAGAAACAAAGCAAATGACTCTATTGTAAATTAAATCCTTTGTTACTTTAAAGTTTTTTGTAGTACTCAATGGCTTTAAACGCATACTTAGTTATGTACAAAAAGCCATTAATACTATTTAACCAAAAATATTTTTTTGGATTTATGTACTTAAATTAATAAATAAAATAACATCACATTTATCAATATCTATTATTATTTTTATTTAAAATTTCATGAACCAAAAGTAGTAAATTAACCTTGATTTTTTATAACTTTAGAGTAATTTATCTTCTAGGCAAATAGTTAATAATAAAAATATAGGTGATGAACACCTATATTAGTAAGTGAGGCAAAGAATTTATGTCAACTCAAATGATGATGTCTGATTTGTTTGTGGATCTATCCACAGAACAACAACAGCTTCTGGCTGGGGGACAAGATGAATTAGGTGACGATGAATTCGGTGGCGATGAATTCGGTGGCGATGAATCAGGTGGCGATGAACTTTCTTTGTCCGGTTCTCCTGTCCGACATCGTCCCCGCCGATACTTGATTAGAGGTGTTGTGAGCCTCCGTAGCATCCCAAGATCTTCCTAAACTTTGCAATTAGTGGGGGCAAGAAAAGCTAATATAACTCACTCAAAATAAATTAAATTTTGAGAAAGAGTTTGGGCAGTAGACTATATTCTCTTAAAGCATTAAATCAATGGCTTATAGAGAAACAGGTAAATTCTACCCTTAGCACCTAGTTGGATGCTCCCTCTTACTTCAAATGCAAAGAGCTTTGACTATTGGACGAGCACCTTTTTGCTATTCAACTTGTGTAAGTAAGTGAGGTAATGAATTATGTCAGTTCAAACCATTCAATCCATCCAATCCGAGTTACTTGTAGATTTATCCACAGAGGATCAACAGCTTCTCTCTGGGGGACAAACCAGCTCGGACGATGAAGGTGAAGATGAAGAGGTAGATGAAGAGGAAGAGGAAAATGGAGGCAAAAAAAGAAAAGCCAAAGTCTACAAAATCACAATCCTCAGACTCAAGTAGACAAAAGAGAAGATTCATAATAACTCACTCAGGATAAATTAAATTTTGAGAAAGAGTTTAATTCGTCTCTTATCTTCTCTTCAAGTATGAAATTAATAGCCTAGAGACAATAAAGGTAGCTGTTATCCTTAGCATCTACCTTTATGCTCGCCCCTTACTTCAGATGAACATAGTTTCGACTAATTAATGAGTACAGCTTTTGCTGTATATCTCAAGGCACTAGTCATTCTTTTGTATTGTACAAAAGTGAGGCAAACAATTATGTCAGATCAAAACATTACACCTGATTTGCTTGTGGAGCTATCGACAGAAGAACAGCAGCTTCTATCTGGAGGAATATACGGTTATTACGGCGGCCACGGTGGCCACGGCGGCCACGGTGGCTACAGACGCCCCTTCTACGGACGCGGCTACAGACGCCCCTTCTACGGACGCCGCTACTGTTGATACTCAGTTAGCAAAGCCTAAGCACTGAGTGATTCCTGCCTTTAAACTTTGCACTTAGTAGGGAAACTAGAAGACTCACATAACTCGCTCAAGATAAATCAAGTTATGAGAGAGTTTGAGCCATCTCCCATATTCTCTTAATGCATGACATCAACGGGACTAGACCCAAGAAAGATAGATGCTACCTTTAGCATCTATCTTTCTATTTTGCCTTTAACATATTGCAAGGGAAAAATCAATTTCTAATATGGATTCTGAAAATTTTTGGTTAACTGGATGCAAATTATGCCTCTAATTTTGCCGAGTCTATTACCGCCTTTCGCTCCCAAATCCAATCGAGTAAAATCGGATTAACTAACTCCGGTGCTTCATCCTGGGGACAATGCCCTACTCCCTCTAAAGGGATAAACTTTTCTACCTGCGGGAAGTTGGCTAATTCTCTACCTAACTTAATTGGTTCCCACGGGTCTGCTGTTCCCCATAAGATAATTGCAGGACAGGCTAACAGTGGTAAAAGGTCTTCTGGTAGAGGCCCTGTAGAATAAGAAGTAAAGGCAAGAAACACAGCTACAGCACCCGGATCACTTGCTGGTGAAGTGAGAATATCTACCAACTCATCTGTCACCACCTCAGCATTAGCATAGGCTTGCAGCAGAATTTTCCGCACTGTTTTTGGTTTGGCGAGTTGATTGAAAAAGAAATCACCAATTGGTTTAATAGATAACAGGCGTTGCAGTAGAGGCGCTCCGTAACGACGAGACAAAGGTAAAGTTACCCGTTTGCGATCATGCAACAGCCGTAAAGAACAGTTGAGCAAAGCAACTCCTAAGGCAATATCTGGGTTGCTTACTGCTGCTTGCATGGCTACAATACAGCCAATAGAATTTCCGACTAAAAAAGCTGGCTCACCAACAACTTCGCGGCAAAAATCTGCTACTTGCTGTCCCCAGGTTTCTAGTGTGTAGGCAATTTTTTCACCAGGTTTAGGTTTTGCGGAAGCCCCAAAACCAATCAAATCGATCGCATAAACACGGCAATTTTCCGCTAATACGGGAATATTTTTTCGCCAGTGCCACCAAGAAGCGCCAAATCCATGCACCAGAACAACAGCTGGGCCAGTGGTTCCTTGGGTTTGATAGCAAATAGGGAAATCTTGCCAAATCCAGGTTTTTGTAGAGGTAAGTGCTGTTTTTGAACTTGAGGTTGTCATGGGAAGTTTGATGAAAACAAGGGTAAAAGCCTTTTAGCAGCAAGGCGCAAGTAAAATTGTTTTGAATCGGAATAAAATTTATCAGATTTTCAAAGTAAATCCTTTGCTCTAGTGATAACTTAGACGTACACCGCGAAAGCTTCTAGGCTAATAACACTAGCATCAAGCTGATAGTTTTATCCAGCATAGAAAGTGTTCATCTTGTTTATAGAGGTAATTTACTCATAACTTTGATTATGTCAGTATTTAGGAGTCATAGCTTCTGCAATATGAGTCATATTTTCGCTATTTTTTAGATGTGAGCGAATTAGCATCAGTGCTAGATTCAGTAGTTTCACAATTTACGACAGCCAATTTGGTCTATAAGATTGTCGAATATGAGGCATCGGCTAAGGGGTGGTTTGCAACTGGAAACTGACGCTGAATTTAACAATATTTTTCTTGTTCCTAGTTCTGCGAGCCAGAAATCATGAATCTACTAGAAACAATCGATACTCCCGTTGGGAGCTATGCACCCGATTTTGAACTGCCAGGAATTGATGAGCAAGTACACCATCTCAGGCGTTATCTTGAGAAGTTCCGAGCAGTTGGCGTTATTTCCATGTGTAACCACTGCCCTTATGTAGAGTGGTATATAGACAGGTTAAAAAACATTCAAGCCGAATTTGCCCCCAAAGGCTTCACATTAATTGGTATGAATGGTAGTGATGGTAATTACAACACTAGGTCAAGCTTTGAATATATGAAAGCTTTTGCCGAGTGTCACAACTTAAACTTCCCCTACCTGTGGGACTCAACGCAAGATGTGACCCGCAGTTTTGGTGCTACTAAAACACCAATGGCATTTTTAATAGATACTAATGGTATAGTACGCTACAAAGGTAAAATTGACGATCATCCCCAAGACCCATCAACGCCGGGAGAGGATTATTTAAGAACTGCGATCGCTTCTCTGTTTCTTGGTCAAGAAATAGATATACCACAAACAGAACCAATAGGTACTACACTGATTTGGCGTAACTAGACATAGATAGTCCCTGTAACTGCTATCTTAAATTGGAGGCAATTGCAACTTTTTTGATAAAGCGGAACTTCATGGGAACGAATTACCGACGGGTTTTACTCAAACTGAGCGGTGAAGCCTTAATGGGCAACATGGGCTATGGCATTGATCCCGAAGTGGTCAAAGGCATAGCACAAGAATTAGCAGAGGTGATAGCCACTGGCACTCAAATCGCCATAGTTGTTGGCGGCGGCAATATTTTTCGTGGCGTCAAAGCAGCGTCGGCAGGGATGGACAGGGCAACCGCTGACTATATTGGGATGATTGCCACGGTAATGAATGCCATGACGCTGCAAGATTCGCTGGAACGCATAGGAGTACAGACGCGGGTGCAAACTGCGATCGCTATGCAAGAATTAGCGGAACCTTATATCCGTCGTCGTGCCATCCGTCATCTTGAAAAAGGACGGGTGGTAATTTTTGGTGCTGGTTCTGGAAATCCCTTCTTTACTACAGATACGACTGCGGCATTAAGAGCCGCAGAAATTGATGCAGAAGTGATTTTTAAAGCCACTAAAGTAGACGGAGTGTATGATGCTGATCCTCATATTTATCCTGATGCCAAGCGTTACAATAGCCTCACCTACGCGCACGTTTTAGCCAAAGATTTGCGGGTGATGGATAGTACTGCGATCGCCTTATGTAAAGAAAATAATATCCCAATTCTGGTATTTGACCTAACGGTGCGAGGTAACATCCACCGAGCAGTCTTGGGAGAATCTATCGGCACCCTTGTGGGAGGTTCTTGTGAAATTAGCTGAAGCTGAGAGTACGATGCAAAAAACCGTTGAGTCAACTCAACGAGCTTTTAACACGATTCGCACTGGTCGCGCCAATGCGAGTCTATTAGATAAAGTATCGGTGGACTATTACGGTTCGCCCACTTCCTTGAAATCATTGGCAAACATCAGCACACCTGATGCCACGACGATCTTAATTCAACCCTACGATCGCAGCAGTTTAAATATAGTCGAAAAAGCGATTTCCCTCTCAGATGTGGGTTTAACCCCCAGCAATGACGGTACCGTGATTCGGCTGAATATTCCGCCTTTGACAAGCGATCGCCGTAAAGAACTCGTCAAAATGGCATCGAAGTATGCTGAAGAGGGCCGTGTTGCTATTCGCAATATCCGCCGAGATGCTATAGATGCCATTCGCAAACAGGAAAAGAATACTGAAATTTCTGAAGATGAAGCGCGGGATCAGCAAGATAAATTGCAAAAACTGACAAACAAGTACACCGCCAGAATCGATGAATTGCTAGCAGAAAAAGAAAAGGACATCACAACCGTTTAATCTAAGGTAGGGAGGATGGGATCAATCCCTCTCCCTATCTATAGCGGTATAAAAACTTGATCCCTGGTACTTTACTTCCATTTTTAGCTAGGTGTAGTAGAGGTAGTCAGAGTACATAACATCATTCAGATGCTTGAATTCTATTTAAAGACATCTGTCACAGTGCTGCACCTAGCTATAAACTAATATAGATTTCATCAAAGTTTTAAACATATAAACCCCAAATCGATTAAGGGAAAGGTTTTCCCTACAAAATATCTACCAAAAAATAAATATTTAGCAAAATAAAACTGAATGCTATGTAATTTTCAGCAGTAAATCTTAAAATTAGTTAAAGTCTGCTCAGACTGCATCTTTATCAAAAAAAGATATACAGCGGAAAATCACTAATTCAGGAGCAAAAATTCAGCCATATGTACGACTGCATCATCGTCGGCGCTGGGCCAGCTGGTGGAACAGCTGCATATCATTTAGCCAAGCAGGGTCGCTCAGTATTAGTGTTAGAAAAAGAATCCCTACCAAGATATAAACCTTGTGGCGGTGGTGTATCTCCAGCGATCGCTCAATGGTTTGACTTTGATTTTAGCCCAGCGATTTCTGTAAAAGCCGACTCTCTTCGCTTTACCTGGAAATTGGGCGACCCCGTGGAAGCGAAAATCGCCACTAAAGAACCAGTCTGGATGGTGCGACGAGATATTTTTGACCATTTCCTAGTCCAGCAAGCACAGAAACAAGGGGCTGAACTACGAGACAATACGGAAGTTACAGGTATTGAGTTTAAAACTGACTATTGGCAAGTTAACACAGCCAATGGGCCAGTTACTGGTCATTACTTAATCGCGGCTGATGGTGCCAAAGGGCCAATGGCAAAATGGCTAGGCTTCAAAGACCGTAAACGCCGTTTAGCAGGAGCTTTGGAAGCAGAAGTTCCCGCAACTGTGAAGGACAAATCCACAATCCACTTCGAGTTTGGCTTGGTAAAAAACGGTTATATTTGGAATTTCCCGAAGGCGGACGGTTATTCAATTGGTGTCGGTACCTTTATTGGTGGCGAACCTCAGGACTTTAAGAAGATTTTAGATGAGTACGCGCGATCGTTTGATGTAGATATCAAAACTAGTAAGCAGTATGGTTATCCCCTTTGCTTGTGGGATGGCAACCAAAAGTTGCATACTCAAAATGCGGTTTTGGCTGGGGAAGCTGCTTGTGTAGTTGATCCGATGACAGCAGAAGGCATTCGTCCGTCAATTTTTAGCGGTTTGATTGCAGCAGGAGCCATTAATGAGGCACTTTCTGGTGATACCAACGCTTTAGAAAAATATAGTGAAGCCATTAATGAAGAATGGGGTACTGAGATGGCTTGGGCGCAAAAATTAGGTGGAGCATTCTATCGCTTTCCTGGCATTGGCTACAAAGTTGGTGTTAAGCGCCCCTCTGGTGCCAAAATCATGGGTAAGATTCTGTGTGGAGAACTGCGCTATGGCGATGTCGCCGGTCGTGCCCTCAAGCGTTTAATTCCTGGTTTTGGGGGTTAAATATTAGAGATTAGGTAACGAATCTCTACCGGGCGAGATGCCCACACTTCGGAGTCAGCAGAAGTGTGGGTAGTTCACTTAAACCCAGCAGAACGACGATAAAGTAACCAGATAAATAGCGGTGAACCCAGCAACGCGGTGACAGAACCTACTGGTAGTTCTACTGCTCCTAGTCTAGAGAGTAAATCTGCAAAAGTTAGTAACCATGCACCTGCAAGGGCGGAAAGTGGCAAAACAAAGCGATGATCTGTACCAACGATCAGGCGGACACCGTGAGGGACTACAAGACCAACAAATCCAATCAAACCACTAATACTGACTGCACCTGCGGCTAATAAAGTGGCGACACCACCAATTAACAGACGCGATCGCGTCAACGAAACCCCCAAACCCACAGCTAAATCATCTCCCAAAGCCAGCACATTTACCGATCGCGCCAGTAAGCATCCCCCAAGCAATGCAACAATGATGTAAGGGCCAGCCGTAGCAATTTCTTGCCAACCCCGTCCGTTGAGACTACCAACTAGCCAACTGAGCGCAATTTGAATTTGACCATCTTCAGCTAAAAGCAGCAATGTGCTTTGCACAGCACCAAATAAAGAACTCACCGCCACTCCGCCTAAAATCAAGCGCTCCACTGAAATTCCCGACCCCGCACGACCGAGCAAAATAACGATTGCTGAAGTCAAAATTGCTCCCATCCACGCTGCTAAAGGAATTGCGATCGGGAATATTTGCCACACGATCATCAGAATCACAATTAATCCTGCACCCGCTGAAATGCCCAGAATAAATGGATCGGCAAGACTATTGCGTAACATTCCTTGCAGCAGTGCTCCTGACATTCCCAAGGCTGCGCCGACAATGAGAGCAGCTGTAATCCGTGGGAGTCGCAAATCCCAGAGAATTGTCTGTTTAACCGGATCGCCTTTTCGGAGTATGGCTTGCCCAAATTCCGACATACTTAAAGGTACTGCTCCTTGAGAAAGTGACAGCGCTAGCGTTACTACCAGTGCTGCACTAAGGAGCAAAACAGCCCAAAGTACACGGTGTTCAGTAAAAATTGTCTGAAATGATCTAGTGAAATTCCGATCTAGTAATTTCATTAACTATAATTTGTCCCAAACAAAGCTGTATTTAATGAGGAAATTCTCAATAGAGGTATTTGCATATTTATCTTAGTCTTGATCATTTTTTCTAGTACAGCCCGGTGTTACGAAACCACCAATTTTAAATTAATGAAACGCTTAATATCAATTCCGGCTAATTACTTATCATTTGTGATTGCAACTGTAACAAAGTGAAATGTTCACCTTTGGCGTTCCCACAGGGAAGCAATCCCAAAAACCTTGTGATTGCTTCCCTTCTGTACGAGAGGCTTGGCGAAGGGTGACAATGACGGTTATTTAAGCGGACATGATATAAGTATTAAGATAGATAAAATTTATCCCAATCGGTCGATGAAAAGTAGTATTCAAAATGTGCTAATAGAAACTGCAAAGTAACTGCTAAATTTCAGCTACTTAGTAAAAAAGGATATAAACCAAAATTTATTTTACACCTTTTTTGTATACATTTAATTAGGGAAAAATGGAAGATTCAGTATTTGTTATATTTCTTGCCTTTGGATCTATTTGGATTTTGATGGGAGTTGTAGGTTGGATTGCTTTTTTAAAATCTGAGGGTGAGGAAATTAAGTTTGGTAAGTGGGGACTTATAGTTGCTATTCCAATCCTAATACCAATAATTGTTGCTCTGATTATTGGTGTACTTTATCGTTAGTAAAAGGAATAATTTACTTGTTCATCGCACCCCTAACCAAAATTACTGTACTTTCTACACCAGAGGCGATCGCTTCTGGAATATTACCTTGAATCGCTTGCTGCAACAAGCCCTCACGTGAAGCTCCCAAAACTACAACATCGTAACCTTCGGTTTTCACTAGGTTAATCACACCTTCCGCAACTGAATTAGCTTGGACTGGGAGAGCAACTACAGTACTGGACAATTTGCGGCGACGCATCAAATGGCGGATGGCTAGTTCTGAAACTGACATATCTGGCTTGAGTTCAGATGGCTTAAATACCTGTGTCAGGCGAATTTGCGGATCATTTCCCAATGTAATTAAAGCAGGTAACAATTTAATCGCCAGAGGGGAATTGGGGCCACCAGCCATCGGGACTAGCCAGCGGTTGAAGGAGTGCTGAGTGTGGAGTGTTGTTAGTGGATAGCTGAGGTTTAGCCCGTGTGGAGTGCTGTTAGCAATAGCGGGGTTTTTAGACTGTGTGGGGTGCTGAGTAGTGCCCAACTTTACCAAAACTACTTCGCAGGTGGCTTGGCGAATTATGGTGTCAACAACGTTGCCAAAAATCCGACCAGGGGTAGATGTGTTACCTTTCCATCCCATTAAGATTAGGTCGATGTGTTGTTCGTTGATTGTCTCCAAAATTGCCTGTGCTACATCGTGAGTAACTCGTATCTGCGTGTGTAAGGGAATTTTCCACTTTTTTGCTAAGACTTCTGCCTGTCGTAGCAAGCGGCGACTTTTTGCCGTCCTTACCTGTGTTTCCGATGGGGAACTGTGGCGAGGTATCAACATCACTTGCACACAATCTATTTCATAATGGCGATCGCGGGCAATAGCTACTGCCATTTGTAATAAAATAGCGGCTGTTTCGGGATTAGCTACAGGCACTAATAATCGACCACTGCCAGTACTGGGCGATCGCGTTTGGTAAACTATGTATGAAGGTTCTGGTCGGAGTTTAAGAGTCCGGTTATCACAATTGAGATGATCTGCTTCCGCCCGAATAATATCTGCACGAGTAATAATCCCGATCAGTTTTCGTCCATCCAACACAGGTAAGCGGCTGATTTGATAGCGATCGAGTAAATACAGCACATTGCTCAGGGTGTGGATTGGTGTTACTGTCATCGGGACAGGGGTCATAATTTCTTTTAAGAAAATATCGGCTAAATTGCGTTCGTGAAACGTGTGCTTTGCACTCTCCCGGATTTTCAGCAAATCTGATTGCGTCACAATCCCTACTAACTTGCTATCTTCTACCACAGGGAAACCGCGATGATGGGAACGAGCAAAGGACTGCATTGCTTCTTCCAAGCTCATCTCTGCATCCAGAGTTTCTACCCGTTCTTGCATCACATCTTTTGCGGTTAACTTGGTTAATGCTCCTTCCATAGGAGCTTCTTTGGTGAGAGTGATGCCTTTTAATTCCAAAAGTTTCTCATAAAGCGAACCAGGCACTACCTTATCCGCAACCAGGTAGGCTGCTACAGAAACAATCATTAAAGGTAGCACCAGATTGAAATCTGTAGTCATCTCAAACACAATCACAATTGCTGTGATTGGCACTTTAGAAACGGCGCTAAAAAATCCCCCCATACCCGCTAGCGCGTAAGTAGTAGGAGAACCTGTTCCGGTGATGTATAGCTCAGAGACACCAATGATATGTCCTAAACAAGAACCTAAAATTAAGCTGGGAGCAAATAATCCCCCCGGCGCTCCTGAACCAAATGCGATGAGTGTGAGAATAAACTGGGCCGCAAAGGCGATCGCTGCTACGGTAGGATGGGCCCCTCCAGTAATTAAGGACTCCCGTAATCCCGTATTATCACGAAAGGATGCCGGGAGCATTGCCACGACAACACCAGAGATAAATCCAGCCAAAGCTACCCGTAACGGTAAGCTGATATGTAATTTTCGATAAAATTTAATACTAAATATTAAGCCGCGATTAAACAATGCACCTAACAACCCTGCCAAAATACCCAAAAGTACGAAAAAGGGAATTTCTGGGATGGAGAATTGGCTGGAAGATTGTACCAATTGCAGGTTAAGGTCAAGAGAGCCACCACCTAAAAGTCGGGATATCACCCCTCCAATAAAGGAGGCGATAATGGCAGTTCCCAAAGTCAATCCTGATAAATCTTGGAGTAATTCTTCAACGATAAACAATACACCTGCGATCGGGGCATTGAAAGCAGCTGCCAAACCTGCACCCGCACCAGCTGCAATCATTTGCCGTCGATGATCTGGGGAAGTGGGAACCCAGCGACTCATCCCTGCTGCCAAACCTGCCCCTACGTGAACGGTGGGGCCTTGTCGTCCCAGAGTCATGCCAGAACCTATGGAGATGATGGCACTGAGTAACTTTATACCTGCCACGCGCCAGGATAATGCCATCGGCACATTGGCAAGAGTTGCTTTGACTTGCGGAATACCGCTACCATAAGCCTCTGGTGCCAACCTATCCACCAACCATCCAGCTAGAAATCCCAGAATAAGACCAATTGCCGGTAGTGCCAGCCATGCCGGGAAAATGTGGGTAGTATGGACACGCCATGTCCCCAGCCATCCCGATCCCACTTTCAGGAACACCGCAGATAGGGCTGCAACCAGACCGATAATACAAGCTTCGGCGATCGCTAAACCTCTTCTAGGCTGCCACCAGGTGCGAAAGCGCTGATTCATAGCAATTTTGGATTTTAGATTTTGGACTTTGAATTACAAGTCTGTACCAAAAAGCTGCTCAGTGGAATCTTATACCAATTGGTAAATCGTAATTCGTAACTAAGCAAGTCGGATGTATCGTGGGTTTGGTGGTTTGGATCTGTTGCTTTATTTTAGAGAATTGGTATCAGAGGATGGTTTAAAAGTCTTGGCGAATATGATGATTTGCTACTATAGCAGTCCGCTTTGATTTTTGAATTTATTTGTGTAGACAAGAGGCAACATGAAATAAGGTTCAGATACCCAACTTCTTAAAAAAGTCAAGGATCTTGTTGTTCACCAAGGATTTAGGATTGCCATACAAAAGCACTCTTCCCAATTACGAATTACGAATTACGAATTACGAATTATTTAATTGCTTCTCCCCGTAGTGGATAGCCCTTCTACTATCAGAGATGGAGTATAACAAGAACCATTCCAATCAGCATCATTACCCAGTGTAACCAATTGCTTCAGGGCTGTGTAGACATTACCTGCAACCATCGTATCCTTAACGCGCCCAATTACGTGACCATTTTGGACGCGGTAGCCTAAATCAACGTTGATTGAAAAATCTCCAGAAATGCTGCCGCCACCACCTAGCATTTGATCCACAATTATGCCATCATCCAGTTCTTTAATTAAATCTGGTAAAGATGCCGAACCTGGCTCAATCAGAAAATTAAATAAACCAGGGGTGGGATAGCTACCTAAACCAGGGCGAAAACCATTTCCAGTGGTGTTAGTACCCAGTTGGCGACCGGTGGTGCGATCGCCATAAAAATGCTGTAAAATCCCGTTTTGGATAAATACTAAAGATTTAGTAGGAGTGCCTTCATCATCAAAAGGACAACTGTAAGGCCCGGCTTCCGGGTCTTGGTAGAGGGTGAGACTGGGTGCTATTACTGGGGTACCCAGGCGTTCTGCCCAAGGGGAAGCTACTTCTAAGACCCGCTTGCCATTCAAAGCTTCTTGCACAGTACCCCAAAGCATATCAGCTGCTTTAGAAGTGAACAAAACCGGGATGCGACCAGTAGGAGGTGAAATATTTTCTCTGGCCCAAATTAACCGTTGTAAAATTTGGTTAGCCAATATCTCAGGGTGGAGTTCGCCCCGCTTGGTTTGACCATCGGAAACACTTAAAAAATCATCACCGCGCACCCATTCTGCTGATATATAGCAGTTGAGGGTAGTATCGGTGTAGTGACAATCTAAACCTTTAGTGTTGACTATTCTGGTGGTTTCAACATCACATTCCCAGTCACCGTTGCAAACAACATCGGGATAGGCATCGCGGATGAGTGCGATCGCTTCTTTGCCCCAATCTACCAAAATCTCTATCGGCACACTTTCCCCTAAATCTGGGTAGGAGGGCTGAAAGTTAGAGCCTAATTCTACTGTTTCTGGTTGATTCAGTTGACTAAGTGCCAGAGCTTTTTCCACCATTACTTCAGCTAGGACAGACCCGTAAGCCACCGTAAGTCCTGGACGCCCGTTTCGCCAAAGCCGTAGGGCTGTACCTTCAGATTGACTGGTTTCTAGCTGTTTGAGTCGGTTTGCCTCAAAAAACACTGGACGAGAAAGCGATCGCGACTGATACACCTCAGCAGCTTCTGCTCCAGATTTTATAGCTAGTTCCAGCAACTGTTCGGCTAGTGTATCTTGTGACAAATTTTCAGAACCCATGACCCTTAGTGAATTGTGGATTTTGAATTGCATATCAACGCCCTCTCTTGAAAGTGCGATCGTCGGCTTTTGACGATTAAACTTTCCGCTGATGAACGCAGATAACCATCCAAAAATCATCAGCGTTTCCTTATAGTTACGATTTGAAACCGCAGATCAACACTGATGGACGCAGTTAATTATCCCAAATCATTGTCATGTCTCAACGGATCTAGTCATTAGTCATTAGTCATTAGTCATTGGGCATTGGGCATGGTTATTCTCCTTGTCCCCCTGTCCCCTTGTCCCCTTGTCCCCTTGTCCCATTCCCCACTCCCCACTCCCCATTCTCAAAGATTAACCTCTTGCAACAGCCAAAAACCAGCAAAAGATTGTGCTTTGGGATCAGACTGCACACCGATAAAATGCACTCCGTTAGCTTTTTGCTTGGCTTCTTCAAAACCTTTGGCTTCTGCTAAAATTTGAGGTTTTTTAATATTTGCCACAATCCAACTTTCAGTTACACCAGTTTCTAAAAGCAATCTCGCCTCTTCGCTGGTATCAAATCTTAAGAAAGCCAACTCCAAACCAGACATCCAGCCTGCCAAGGGCAACGCTCTCGGTGAGAAAATCAAAATACCAGGAATACGGGCTTCGGATGAAACTTTCGCCAACTCTAGGGGGAAAGCTTCACCAAAGCCAATTTCCCACTCTGGCATCTCGGCAAAATCCGCAGCATCTAAAGTAACAAATACCCACTGCTGTCCTTCCAAAGCATCTGGTAAACGTTGCGGCAAAGGTTTCTCCAAGCGGACTGAGGGATTGGTCCCCCCTTGATACCCTGCCTCTTGAGGATATACTTCCTCCATCCGTTGTTCTAACCATTGGTTGAGAGCCAAAGTACGGCGGCTAGGCTGGGCGGGAATGCCCAAGTCTTGGCAGGCTTTAGTAATCATATTGTTCATTTGGCGGCGGAAAAAGCGGATTTTAATTGGTGCTTTTCCAGCTTGGGTAATAGCCTCTTGCAATGCTGCCCGCAACCAGCCCGAGTTTACCTGGGTACTGGGGCAATATTGAGCATAGCGAAACAAAGAATCTGGTTTTGTGCCAATATCCACAGGGCTTTCGCAGACTAAGACTTCCCAAATTTTTTTCTGATTATCGTCCAAAATCGGACGGGAGTAAAAATCGATTTCCCAAATACTGCCCATGTTTTGCGGTAAAAAGCTGGCTGTTATGTTTTCCTGATATGTTGATCATACGAGTCTTATGGCAGTAGGGGAATAAGCGAGTGGGGAGTGGGGGAGCAGAGGAGAGTTTTTGTACAAGTTCTTTCCCCTCTGCCCCTTCTTCCCCTCAAGCTTGTGGAAATGCGGGTAAATATAGCCAAAAATCTTTAGTCTACTTCAGTAGACTTTAGCTAAAAGCCAAAGAACTTTAGTTCTAGGCGGGTGAGTCAGCCAGCATTTAAGCTATTTCTAGGCTTTTCTTGACACCAATGTACCCTGCGGGAAGCCTTCGGCTACATGAATTGCCCCTACGGGAAATTAAGGCTTTCACTGCCTTTTTGGGTAAGTCCTGTCATGTTTTGAGCAAAACATAGGAAGTTTTTGGAGTGATAGGTTTGACGATCGCTCTTAAAGGGGTTTATTGTCTCCATAATATAAATACAAAATATGTCAAAATAATTCGTAATTGATCATGAAGCTAACTAATTCGTAATTATAGAATTCAATTACAAATTACGAATTGATCCTAAAAGGCCCTAGAGAGGTAGATGAATGCAACTAGAAGATTATTTTGAGTTTATAGACCCAGATGACATCCGTATCAAAGGGCATCGCATTGGTATTGATAATGTGATTCAATATTACTTGCAAGGATATTCACCAGAGCAAATTATAGAGGAATTACCTTCCCTGAATTTGGAGAAAATCTACGCGACGCTTACCTACTACCTGCATAATCGTGTTGAAATAGATGCTTATATGTTGCGGCTAGCAAAGTGGCGAGAACAGCGCTATCAAGAATCATTAGCTAATCCTTCACCTTTAATGCAACGTTTAAGAGCATTAAAGGTGCAACGTGAGCAGGAGTTGCTAAATTCTTGGTGAAGGTACGTTTTCTCCTTGATGAAAATTTGTCGCCCAAGCTGAAGACATCTGTTTTGCGCCTCAATCCAGCAATAGATATTCTGCGGGTAGGCGATGCCGAAGCACCGCCATTAGGTACGCTTGACCCAGATATCCTGCGCTACCTGGAATTATCCCAACGAATATTGGTTACAGACAACCGCAAAAGTATGCCCGAACATCTGGAAGAACACTGGGGAGATGGAGGACATATTTGGGGACTAATTTGGTTGCGTTCCAGTGGCAACCTTAGTATTTGGGCAGAAACAATTTATTTGATTTGGGAAGCGACTGAGGCAGAAGAGTGGATTGATAGATTGGATTGGATTCCACTTTAAGAATTTGGCGTTGCTGAATTGAAAGTATCCCCTCATTTTCCCCGGTTGATCCAAACGCCTCTGAGTCCAGCCGCTTTAGCTGCGTAGTAGTCTTCTATGATGCTATCGCCAATATGCCATGCTGCCTCTGGAGAACATTGATGTTTATCTAAGGCAATAGCAAAAATTTGAGGATCGGGTTTAGCTGCACGTACCTGGGTAGAAATGGTGACGGAGGTAAAAAACTCTCTCAATCCCAAACTTTGCAATACAGAGTAAATCCGAGAATCAAAATTGGACAGTACCCCCAAGGTAACTCCCAATCGCCGCCAGTTGATTAAAGCTGGTAAAACATCGGGATAGACAAACCACGGTTCGGCAGTGCCAAAATGGATGTAAAGTTCGCTAAAAAAAGCCGAAAAGTCAGAAAATTCCTTGAGAACACCTGCACTTTCAAAAGTATTCAGGGCAATTATCCGCCACCAATCAAACTCGCGCTGGGGAATATCTTGCAGTTCTGCATCTAGAAATATCGGCGGCGGCGCTGCTT
Organism: Nostoc sp. NZL; assembly: GCF_015714705.1. Taxonomy (NCBI): domain Bacteria; kingdom Bacillati; phylum Cyanobacteriota; class Cyanophyceae; order Nostocales; family Nostocaceae; genus Nostoc; species Nostoc sp. NZL. Next base: position 37,076 of record NZ_WBKL01000003.1, read on the forward strand.
TAAAACTTTTGATGAAGGCTGTATTCAATGTTTCGGCTGAAACTGTAACGTCAAATTCTTGGGCTATCTGACTATAAACTTCGCCCACACTACCTTTGACATCGAAGAGTGTACCCACAGCATCTAAAAAAATAACTTTCGGTTGTTCCATCAAAGTTTAAAAATTTTGAATGTTGAATGTTAGATTTTGGCTTGTTAAAGAGCTTCTGTGGGTAGAGTCTAGCATCTGCAAAGTAGGTTGGCGAAAATAAAGCAAATCATCGTAAATGCCTTGGTTTTTTACTAATGCCCAACCTTAAGTTACCGAGAAAGTGTTTCTATAATCGGACGGACTAGCCAATTAAAACCAACTTTGAGTTGATGGTCTAAAGTTGGCAACCTATATAAATAGGCAATCCGCCGGGCGACGGATGCCAAGCGACCATCTAGTTTAATTCCCAAACCAGTGAGAGTGGCGTTGTCAATTCCTAGTGCCATCATTTCTCCTAACTGTTGGTAGTGGAAGGGAAGGAGGGGGCGATTAGTCAGACTTGCCCAGATATTCCAAGCAGTATAATCAGCTTGTTGGAAGGCGGCTTGTGCGGTGGCGGGGACTTGTTGTCCTTCAGCATCATGACAGTCTGCTAAATCTCCCAAGGCAAAAATTTCTGGATGATCGAGAACTTGCAGATTGGATGTAGTGCTGATTTGACCACGCTGGTTTTGCTTGAGGGGAAGAGATTTCACTACGGGCGTAACCCTAGTTCCCACAGTCCAAATTACCAAATCCACGGGAATTGTATCTAACTGGTTTTTGTACTCTAGGGAAATGGTATTTTGTTCTATTGATTCGACTTTGGTTTCTAAATCAATAAACACGCCACGGGCTTCTAAAGCTTTCTTTGCTGCTTCCCGGTTAAACTCTGGGGAAGTTCGCAAGATTTGGTCAGCAATTTCAATGATCCGAAAGCGTCCTCTTTCACCTAGTCTGTCGGCTAACTTACAGGCTAACTCGACACCACTGTAGCCAGCCCCAATAATTGCTACCCGAATTTTATCAGCATCCGATTCTTCTAAAAATCGCAGGCGTTCTTCCAAACGATAAACATCAGAGATTGTACGGAATGGGTAGGCGTAGGATGTTGCACCAGGGACTAAATCTAACGGGGTTTCACCTCCTAGCGCCAGTACTAAGCGATCGTAAGGGATTTCCGGCCCTTCATGTATATTTACCAGTTTCTGGTCGATGTCAATTCCAGACACAACCCCTTGATAAAAACGCACCCCTGTGCCTTGTAAAAGTTCTTCAAACGGTGGGGCAATTTCCCAGGTTTGTAGTTCGCCAGTGAGTAATTCGTAAAGTAAAGGAGAGAATAGGAAGCGATCGCTTTGATCTACCAGAACAATTTCGGGTTTTTGCGTAGATTCCCAAGGTAATTGGCTTAAGCGCAAGGCTGTGTAGAGACCACCAAAGCCTCCGCCAAGGATACAAATTCTAGAAGTTTGTTGAGTCATCGATTCTATCTATGGGACGGTCAATACTAGCTGGGCAACTAACTTCAGTCTAGTAAGTTAAAGCTGACTTTTCAAAATCCCATAAAGTTTTTCCGGGATTAGTCATTAGTTATTAGTCATTTGTCACGGTTATATAACTGAAGATTCGCTATAGTTAACGGTTAACAGGCAACGGCTAAAAGGAGTTAAAGAGATGGAAATTAAGCCAACTGACCCATCGCTAGCACTCATGGAAATTCCCCCTGGCTATCTCAACATTATGGGTTACGTTGATAAGTCAGAAGTTAATGGCCCTGGTTGTCGTGCAGTCATCTGGGTACAAGGTTGTCTTCGTGAGTGTCCTGGCTGCTTTAATACTAACTCCTGGTCTTTTGAGGCTAACCAATTGATTGCTGTTGATACCCTTGCCGAGAATATTCTCAGCAATCCCCACAACACGGGTGTAACGTTCTCTGGTGGAGAACCCTTTTGGCAAGCAACTGAACTGGCATCTTTAGCTCGTAAGGTAAAAGCTGCTGGATTAAATGTAATGTCTTTTACTGGGTTTACCCTCAAGCAACTACAGTCTCAATCCGCACCGCCAGGTTCCCAAGCTTTGTTAGAACAACTTGATATCCTGATTGACGGGCCTTTTGTCCAATCTCTGGCAATTAATTCTCCCAACTCTCCGGTTTCTTCTAGCAATCAACGGGTTCGGGTATTAAACCCGGCTTTCCAAGACCAGATTACCTGGGCCAGTGACCAGATTGAGGTTCATGTCCTCAAGGATGGTAGCCGCATCGTTACTGGCTATCAAGGTGGGCTGGAATTGACGTAGGGGCTAAGGGGGGAGTTCTATTATTTGTAAATACACAAACAAAGCCTGCATCGGCAGGCTTTCCCCGTAATTATCTTTAGGATTTATGCTAAAACACAACGCAACTCGTTATTAATAGTTAGAACGGGAGCCAGAGGAACTTACCACATTAGGGTCACTATAACCTACAGTATTATCGGCTCTGCGGCTCTTGCGACCAAACAAACCAAATAAACCGAGCAAGCCCAGCAAACCCCAATCGCCATCTTGGTAATCTCCGTCGGTAGCAGTGCGATCTGTAGTGGTATCTGTGACAGTACCATCAGGAGCGGCCGTTGTTTGAGCAGAAGCGGGCAAAACTGTGGGCAAGGTAGCCAAACTTAAAGCTAGGACAGTACTTCCTAAAATTTTGGAGACATTAAAGCGTTTCACGATCACATTCCTCAATTGAATTGCTGTCAGTAATAGTTAAAGCTTATTAAGTTCTGACAGCGACAGCATCAATCTTTAGCTGCAAATATAAATCCGCTTAAAGTTGCATTTGCGAGCGAGTAAATAAGCATTTTGGTAGACAATAAACTATCATGCATGGCAAATTAAGCAATATTGACATCCTCCCGGCGCTAATCAGGAGTACCTGATATAGCGGGGGATTCCAAAGATCGCTCTTTGGACTTCCTCTTTCCGCGACCCGACTTACTTGGAGGAGTTTCCTCACCCACGCAGAGGTCGATGTCTCCAGAGGCGATTAACGTTCCTGTGTGCCCCACAGTACGGAGTCCAATTTCAAGAATATTCAGCGCTGCATTATGGTCACGGTCTAAGGCTGTTCCGCAATGGGGGCAGCAA
>NZ_WBKL01000015.1:0-25391 GCF_015714705.1 Nostoc sp. NZL
GGTACTGTAGAAGGAATTAATAATAAACTCAAGTTAATTAAAAGACTTGGGTATGGCTTTCGTAATTTTAGCAATTTTCGATTACGCAGTTTATTAAACTGGCACTTTTCTATTAATTCTCCATAAAAGTAACGGATGAACCTAAAAAAATAAATCTTTTTCATCCTTTATTTTCAGATTTTATCGTGATTAGCTCTCTGAAAAATGAGGAGTAAGGGATCACTTTTATTTGCATTTAAGCCACAGAAAAATTTTAACCATTTCCATCAAAGTGATAGCGAACCAAAATTTCATGAAATTTTCATCTAAAGTATTTCCAAAAATTAACCTATTTCAAAGATTTTCATTTTTGTTAGTGCCTGGATTATTGACTATTTCGACAACTTTAATTAGCTGCTCAGTCGAAACTCCAACTACAGAAAATAAATCAAATGGCTTTACAACAAAAACTCTCCGCATTGGATATCAAAGTGCTGGAGACCTCATTAAACTGAGAGGGGGAATAGAAAAACGTCTACAACCCTTGGGTGTTTCTGTGGCATGGGCACAATTTGCAGCAGGGCCACAATTAATGGAAGCGATGAATGTAGGTAGAGTTGATATTGGCTCTGTCGGAGAGACTCCCCCTATATTTGCCCAAGCGGCTGGTACATCTTTAGTTTATATTGCTAATCGTAGCCCTGGCACAGGTGAAGGCAGTGGTATCGTAGTTCAAAAAAATTCACCAATTAAGAGCGTAGCTGACCTTAAGGGGAAAAAATAATTTTTCAAAAAGGTTCAGCGTCCCATTACTTACTAGTTAAAGCTTTAGAAGAAGTCGATTTAAAATATAGTGATGTTCAAGCTCTGAGTATGCCCCCATCTGAAGCGCGTGGTGCTTTTATTCAAGGGCAAATTGATGCTTGGGTGACATGGGACCCTCATTTAGCTTTAGCACAGAAAACTGCAAATGCCAGAGTTTTGAGAAATGCTGGGGGTATCGCTACCCAGGGTGGATATTACATGGCTTCACGAAAGTTTTCTACAGAAAATCCAGAATTAGTGCGATTAGTGCTTGAGGAGATAAATAAAGTAGACAAATGGGCTGAACAAAACCAAGCCGAAGTTGTCAAAATAACTACTACTCACCTCAAACTTGATGAGGATATTATCGCAGAAATGGTTAAAAGACGAACTTACGGCTTAAGAGCAATTACTCCAGAAATTATGGCAGGTCAACAGCAAATTGCAGATTTATTTACCAAAGAGAAAGTCATTCCTAAATCCATAGATGTAAAAGAAGCAATGCTTACACCTGAGCAATATGCAGCTATCACACCTAAAAGCATGATTAGTCAGAAATAGGATTTTAGGTAATTCGTAATTCGTAATTACAATGTACAATCAACGTGCCGCTTTTACTGTTGTTTTGAATAATTAAAGGATTTTTATTTTATGGCAAAGACTTTTTCAACAATGTTACCTCTAGGTACTTTAGCGCCGGATTTTTATTTGCCAAATGTAGTGTCAGGTAGAACAATTTCACTCTCTGACTTTGCCAACGAAAAAGCCTTACTAGTAATTTTTTTAAGTCGTCATTGTCCATTCGTGCAGCACATCAAATTTGAATTAGCAAAACTAGGTCAAGATTATATACAAAATACGGATAGAAATCTAGGAATTGTGGCAATTAGTGCTAATAATACTACTACCCATCCTGATGATGCACCGGAATCTTTGAAAGCATTTGCACAAGAGTTAGATTTAGCTTATCCTTTGCTTTTTGACGAAACTCAAGAGGCTGCTAAGAACTTTTTCGCAGCTTGTACTCCTGACTTTTTTCTATTTGATGCTACCGGTAGACTTGTCTATCGAGGACAATTAGATGATAGCCGTCCACAAAGCGAAATACCTGTAACTGGAAAAGACTTGCGGGCTGCAATTGAAACTGTCTTGAGAGGTCGGGCTGTGACTTGGGAACAAAAGCCTAGTATTGGTTGTAATATCAAATGGAAGCCAGGCAATGAACCTGTTTATTATAAGAATTCTGCGTTAGAGAAGCTAACCGTTGGCGTAGCCTCTCGTAGAGAAGGTATCGCAGTTCGATAAGTATAGTTTATTAATCAAAAGACTGCTGTAATTTTAGCCATCTTCAATTACTATGAATAGTTCTGAGTTAAAAGATAATCTACACAAAATAGCACTATAAAAAGTGCGAAATGTCTGAATAGTTATGATTTCACTCAGCACAGGCTAAATTAACGAAATTCAGCAATAATTTGATGGATTACTATGCCCATTCCCGAACCACAAAGAGGCTTTTTAGAGCAGATTGTTTCTCATCTGAAAAAAGACGATCGCTTGTTAGGTGTAGCCATTGGTGGTTCTTATTTGCGGGGGGAAATGGATGAATATTCCGACCTCGATCTGATTATTGTTGTAAATGATGCTTATTATCAACGAATACTGAATGAGCGACAGTTATTCGCCAGTCAATTGGGTTCGCTGCTGGTAGCTTTTACAGGCGAACACGTCGGGGAACCTCGATTGTTGATTTGTTTATATGAAAATCCACTTTTACACGTCGATTTAAAGTTTTTGCTATTACAAGATTTCACAATAGCTCGCATAGAAGATCCTATTGTTCTATGGGAGCAAAAAGATTTACTAACGTTAGCTATAAAAGATAACCCACGATACTATCCACCCCTAGATTTACAGTGGATTGAAGACCGCTTTTGGGTGTGGATACACTACATCGCCGCCAAATTAGGCAGAGGTGAACTTTTTGAAGCTATTGATGCTCTTTCTTTTATTCGTGGACAAGTTCTCGCTCCATTAGCCAAAATTCAGGCTGGAAAACTCTCACGCGGGGTCAGGAATTTGGAAACAGAACTTCCCCATCTGTTACCAGACTTTTGTCAGACTATGTCTATCCAACACGATCATCATGAGATTGCTAAAGCGGTGCAACATAGCATTTACTTGTACCGCCAGTTTCGAGATGCTTTAAAAACACCAGCCTTAATTGTGCATTCTTCAGCAGAAATAGCTTCTACTCAATATCTACAAGCGGTTGTGGATGGTAAGAAATAGTAATTTTCTCTTGCTTTCCAACAAAATTTATCTGAAAATACTGTGCATCGGGGGTGTGAACGCTATTTCAGAATCTTTGCAGCAAGAAGTTTTGAAAGATAACAGCCGCGTCACTATTATCGAGCCTGTTTTAGTAAATACAGAAATCAACAATCATATTACCGACCCCATATCTAAACAGATTAGTGAAGAACGGCGTAAATCAATCAAAGCTTTGGAAAGCGAAGATATTGCAGCTGCGTAGGCGTAGCCCGTCGTAGACATAGCTTATGCTGTGACGCAGCCACCCCATGTTAATGTCAATGAAATCCTCATTCGACCAATTCAGCAAGAACGGTAATGAAAGAAAATAGCATCATCACTGGTTTTCATGCTCATGTCTACTACGATACCGAGACTCGTGAGACTGCTGCTCGTATACGTGAAGAATTAGGAGCTAGATTTGAAGTAAAACTTGGACGTTGGCATGATAAACCCATTGGTCCGCATCCACAAGCAATGTATCAAGTTGCCTTCTCACCAAACCAATTTACGCAAGTCGTCTCCTGGTTAATGCTCAACCGTGAAGGGTTAGATATTCTCGTCCATCCTGAGACGGGTGATGATGTCACAGATCATACAGCACATTCTTTATGGCTAGGAAATAAGCTAGATTTAAACATCGATTTCCTACAACGCATCAAACCCAACGCCTCTTAAAAATCCTCCGCGTACCTCTGCGCTTCCCTTGGCGTACCTTTGCGTTTAAAAACCGCTAAAATTTTATGCGCTAATTCGTCATAACCATAATAGTTTTCCTTATAGGCATATTTTTTCGGATCTTGCATTTGCAGCTTATCTATGTGAATATTCTATCAGCAAAATACGGTAAATTGCTCAACTTGTCGTAGTATTGATATTGCTTGTAGTTTAATGCATGTATGTTCAGTAAGTATTTACCACATCGACTGATAAAGATTGTTAGCAGCTTTCTTCAGAATTATGAAATATCCAGAATTGGCACATTTGCCTTATTATTTGCAGTCGGATTAAGTTTAACTCTTGCGATCTCGGCTTGTTCTCCCAACAACACAAGTAACTCCGCCGTAACGCAGACAGCAACTCAAGGTGTGGTAGTTCGTATCGGCTATCAAAAAGCGGCTACTATTCTCAACGCTCTCAAGAACCGAGGCAGTTTAGCGCAAACTTTAACTGCTGCTGGTGCTTCAGTGACATGGGCGGAATTTCCCGCAGGTCCACCTATGCTAGAAGCAATGAACGCGGGTAGTATTGACTTTGGCTACACAGGAGAATCACCACCAATATTTGCCCAAGCCGCAGGTACTCCCTTGCTTTATGTTGCTTACAATCCTTGGAGTCCTAAAGCCGAAGCAATTGTTGTACCGAAAAACTCACCAATTAAAACAGTTGCCGACCTTAAGGGGAAAAGAGTAGCCTTTGCTAAAGGGTCAAACACTAACTATCTTGTTGTCAAAGCTATAGAAGCTGCCGAATTAAACTATAGTGACATTCAAGCAGCACATCTGACACCAGCAGATGCCCGTGCAGCATTTGAAGGCGGTAACGTTGATGCTTGGGCAATTTGGGACCCCTACCTAGCAGCAGTTGAACACGATCTAAATGTCAGGATATTAAGAGATGCGACAAATTTAGCACCAAATCGGGGTTACTATCTTGCTCGTCAAGAGTTTGTCAATTCTCACCCAGATTTGTTGAAAACCCTTTTAGATGAAAGCAGCAAAATAGATAAATGGGCAGCAGATAATCCAGAGGAAGTTGCCAAGTTTCTAGAACCAGAATTAGGTATTAAAGCAGCAGCATTGGAAATTGCTGAAAAACGTCGGCAGTATGGTGTTTTACCGCTAACAGATGAAGTAATCACTCAGCAACAAAACATTGCCGATACTTTTCATAAAATCAAGCTAGTTCCCAAGCAAATCCAGGTTAAAGAAATCGTTTGGAACGGTAATTTGTAATTTGTAATTCGTAATTCGTAATTCGTAATTTAGGAAGTTCCATCTCCCTCATCACCGTTATCTCCTTTACTCCTCACTCCCCACTTCTAAAAGCTTATGGAAATCAATACTCAACAGATAAAAACTGATGTACTTGTCATCGGTGGCGGTACGGCCGGGACAATGGCTGGAATTAAAGCCAAACAAGCGAATCCAGATGCAGAGGTGCTGATCTTAGAAAAGGCTAACATCCGACGGAGTGGTGCGATCGCAATGGGTATGGATGGTGTGAATACTGCGGTTATTCCCGGTCATTCCACCCCAGAACAATACGTGCGCGAAATCACCCTTGCTAACGATGGGATTGTCAACCAAAAAGCCGTATATCTGATATTCAATCTTTACCCGACATTTTACCATTTCTAGAATCGAAAAATCCTGAGTTAAGAGAAGCAGCCGTTACGACATTGCGATATATCAATCAACTAGAAAAATGTCCGCAAGCTTTAAATTTAATCTTTGATGAGGAAGTAAGTGTACGTCGTGCTGCTACTTTAACTTTAGAACATTTACAAGATGCAGAAGTGATTACAATACTTTGTCAAGCACTTACAAATGATAGTGACTGGCAAGTTCGCCGGAATGCAGCTAAATCTCTGGCTATTCATGAAAATCGGCAAGCAATTTCAGCATTAGAAATAGCTTTAAATGATGAACACTGGCAAGTGCGGAAATCAACAGCACAAGCTTTGCAAAAAATCCCGGATATTCAAGTTATACCGAGATTAATTCAAGCATTAACAGATGAATATGCAGATGTCCGCAAAGAAGCTGCGATCGCACTTGGAAATTTAGCTCATCCCGACGTTATTAACCCCCTACAACAAGCCTTAGATGACCCTGACAAAGAAGTGTCCATTCAAGCACAACGGGCAATTGAGAAGATTCAAACAGATAAAAAAGTTGTATTGGGTTAAGTGAATTGGCAATAATGATGGAATCAAATGCTAATTTATATCAGCAAGAAGTAGTCCAACTCCTGAAACAGATTATTGAACCTATCTTAAAAAATGATATCGTTAGTTTGGGAATGATACGAAACTTACGCATAGTTGATGATTATATTTACTTGCGTTTATATATCGGTTCTCATCAGCATCACTTAAAGCCAGAGATTGAATCTAAATTATCATCTTTATCTTGGTGTAAAAAAACTTATTTCAAGTTTGTACAATTCCGGGTGTTAAAACAACTCTAGGCATCTCTAGTGGTAAAGGTGGTGTGGGCAAATCCACAACAGCCGTTAATATAGCCGCAGCTTTAAAATTACAAGGTGCAAAAGTAGGACTATTAGATGCTGATGTCTATGGTCCCAATATTCCCCAAATGTTAGGTTTAGGGAAAGCTGATATTCAAGTAATTAATACTCCCACAGGTGATAAGTTTTTACCTCTAGAAGCTCAGGGAATAAAAATAATGTCAGTGGGTTTACTTGCAGAAGCAAATCGTCCTTTAGCATGGCGAGGGCCTGTATTACACAAAATTATCACGCAATTTTTGCAAGATGTGGAATGGGGAGAATTAGATTATTTATTGATAGATTTACCTCCCGGTACAGGTGATGCTCAAATTACAATTATCCAAGAAAGCCCAATTTGTGGAGTTATTTTAGTGACGACTCCTCAACAAGTGGCTATTGCAGATGTACGACGTAATATATATATGTTTCGCCAAGTGGGTGTTCCTGTCCTTGGTATTGTTGAAAATATGAGTTACTTAATCTGCGGTGATTGTGGTTCACGCACACCGATTTTTGGTAGTGGTGGCGGTGAACAACTGGCCGCAGAATTACAAGCGCCTCTGTTGGGACAAATTCCCATTGATTCCCGCATTTGTAGCGGTGGAGATACTGGAAATCCGATCGCAATTAGTGAACAAGCTTCCCCAGCCAGTGAGGTTTTTAGAAAAATTGCGATCGCACTTAATGCAACTTTTAAAAACCAGGCTGCGTAGATATTTCACAGCCTAGTTTAAAACTATCTAGCTTACGCCAGCACTGGTTGGGCTTCTAGTTTCTCAGCTTTCTGCTTGAGGACAGTCGGTAATTCACTGGTTAACGGCTCACCTTCAATCACTTGTGAACGGAAACCATCTGGCCCAACTGGAACATCACCTGTAATGGTAGTGCGATAAAGTACGCGCTCAACTTCTATATGATCCAAATCTTGTGGGGCTAAATGCGAGGTGGCGCGGTTGTCCCAGAATGCGATATCACCATTGTTCCAACGGAAGCGGGTGGTGTAAGCAGGTTTGGTGATTTGATTGAAGAACAACTCAAGTAATAGTTCGCTTTCTTGTGGTGACACTTCCAGAATGTGGGAAGTGAAGCCAGGATTGACGAACAATGCACGTTCACCTGTCTCTGGATGAACCCGCACTACCGGGTGAATGGAAACCAGTGGATTAGCTGCAATGCGCTGGGCGAGTTTGCTATTGCTTGGTATCCGTAACCGAGCATTGAACCGATGTTCTGCTTTTAATGTATCTGCTAACTTCCGTAGAGGTTCTGATAGACCCTCGTAGGCTGCAACTAGATTAGTCCACTGTGTATCACCGCCAATGCTGGGGACATTCACCGCACGTAAAATAGACCCTGCTGGTGGGTTAACAACTGCTGTGACATCGGTATGCCAACGGCTTTCGTAGCTGGAACGGCGCAGTCCATTGCGACGTTCGTAGCGACTGCGGTCAATCGGCAGTATTTGTGAGAAGCCTTCGATTGGCTCATCCTCGTGGGGATGTGCATAGGTCACTTCACCGAAACGAGATGTGAACGCAATCTGTGCAGCATGATCGATGTTCTGGCCGCGAAAGAAAATAACTTTCCACTTCAACCATGCTTGCCGAATTTCGGCAACCGCTTCATCATGCAGAGGACGCGACAAGTCTACGCCACTGATTTCTGCACCGATGAAACCAGCTACCGGTTTGACTTCAATATGCTTGTTGCTCATATAAATCTCCAGGGTTTTACCCAATATATGGCTGTGTTCGCACTCGTTCACTTCCTTGGTGTTGCAATCAAATACCAGCAATATCTCGAAGGAAGCGATCGTAGCCAAAAATATTATACTGTAACTTGATAGATATATCGTAGTTCATTTTGGCAAAAAGATCCCCGATTTTTTCAAAAAATCGGGGATCTGAGCCTTTTAATATTTGCAAATTGAATTACTGATACTGATTCGTGAATCCTGGAGGTACTATTGCACCTTCCAAATCAGCCTCTAGCAAGTTCGCCTCTTGGATGTTGGCATGTGTGAGATTTGTCTTTTGTAAATCTGCCTTTTGTAAGTTTGCTCCTTGTAAATCAGTCCCTGACAGATTTGCCCCCTCTAAATCTGCATCAAATAAGTTTGCCCCTTGCAGATTTGCCCCAGCTATATTTGCTTTGCTTAAATCTACTCCCTGTAAATTAGCTGATGCCAGGTTTGTTCCTTGTAAATTCGCTTTTTCTAATTCTGCTTCTTGTAGGTTTGCACCCGCCAAATTAGCTGCTTGCAGATTTGCCTTGTCTAATTGCGCTCCAACTAGGTTGCATCGAACACATTCATTGGTTGTTAATAGACGCTGAACATTTGCAGCTACAGTATTTACTGGCAATACTGTTGGAGGTATGATAGGGAGGGGGGAGATAGTGTTGGAGTTGATGTGGATTCTGTAGTTACTAGTGGTATTTCTGATTGAGCTAAAGCATAGGGCTGATCAAAAAGAGAAAATACTGTTATAAATGCCAGAAATACAGCAGTTAAAAGCCAAGAAGTTGCTTTTTTCGAGTTTGTTTTTTTCATTGGTTTACTTTCCTTGAATTTAGTATCGGGTTTTGTTTTGTTTAATGTTGATTCTACTTTAATGCTAATTAATCTTCAAAATCAAATACTATTATTTTGCATAGCCATAAACAAAGATGATGATTAGTTTTAGGTTAGTCATGCAAACTATAAATCTGCGATCAAAATTAGTTTTGAAATAAATTATATATTTATATTATTTAAAAAAAATGGTCACTTTTATCAACTTCTAGTCTGTCTCGATTTACCCAACGATTAACGAACTCATTTTTATTTTTCTGCACTTTTACTTGCACTTGCTTAGAGCCTAATTTGACGACTTCGCCAGGAATTCTCTGGGTGTTTTCTGAGTCAGCACGAGCTTTATAAAGCCAGATAACTTTTTGCCCTACGAAATAGTCAGAATTTGCGCTTAAATGTGATGTTACATCTGCCCAAGAGGGAGCAGCAATCGCTAAGTTAGTTAAAAGTATTAAAATCATTAAAGCTATTTTCAAAAATTTCATATGTTTGATTTAAGCTTCTATGTACGACGAATAATTTACTGAAAAAGCATTGCTAGATTAGGTACAAGTTGATAAGTTCCACTTTTAAACATGATGGATAATCCCAAGTATATTAATACAAAGGGAAAGACTTTTCGACCATAGCGAGTCATAACAGAAGCCATGACAGGATTCCGGGTTAGGTTGTAAGAGACAAAGCACCACATTCCAATCGCTAAATAGCAAACACATAAAATGACTGCCAGACTAGGAACGTTACTGCTAGCAAATAGCGGAACATAGATACCGATATTATTTCCACCATTGGCAATGGTAACAGCAGAAACACGATAGGTTTGACGATCTTTTAGCGTTGCTAAGAATGATTTTTTCTGGCGTTTTGGTTTGGCTGAATTAGTAAAGTTAATTGATACATCTTGTAAAGTCTCTTCTTCTTCTTCTCTGCTCATTAGGTGACTAATACCAATTATAATTGGGAGAATTCCTAGCAAACCAATCCATGCTTCTGGGAGAACTAAACCACCAAAAAAGCCAGGAAGGCTAGCCATTACTAATGTAGTGAATCCCATAAATTCACCAATAATAATATGTTTGGGACGAAAGCTATGATTTACTTTACCAAAGAAAGCTGTTAGGTATAAGTTATCATCAAATGTCGTTGCAAAAGCCGCAGATATTGCAATAAATAATGTACCAATTAGCCAAGCCATATTTTTCTCCTCAACGATTTAGCAAAATTCTTTTAGAAGATGGTTGAAGCGATCGCAATTAATTACAAATGTAATTTTGTCCTTCAACGGGTAAGCTTAGTAGCTTATGAACTTAATATTATGGGCTGGCTCGGATAAGAGCAAATACTCTTTTTTGTTGAAATGATAAAATGAAGTTATTGAATAGAAAATGTAAGGATTCAGGTCTAATATTGCGGAAGCAAAGAAGGGCGAGATTGAGAATTAATAGAGTCAGCCAATAGAGATTGAGCAAAAAAATCAATCACAGAGCGACGTTGACGACGGCAAGTCTGCACCACCGTCAGTATGTTGAAACCGCTCCATCGAACGAGAGCCACCACTCACCTTACGTTTTGTCACAGCCAAACGTAGCGAGCGTTCAGCCTGATTGTTATCAGGAGGCACTTCAGGGTTTTCTAGAAAGAACCACCATTGGTTAGCTTTATCTTGCAAAGAACGTAAAAGCTTGCCTGCTGTCGCTCCTGCCAAGTTAATCCATTGAGCAACACAGGATTGCAACTTGGATTGAAATTTAGTAACCCAATCGTTATAACTGTTAGAGTCAATAGTCTCAAACCATTGGGCATAATTTCTAAAAGCTTCATCAATTAAATCAACAAATGTTTCACCAATAACTTGGTTGTGAAGACCGGGAAGTTGAATTAATTTTTTGAAGTGACGGCGTAGATGAGCCAAACATTTCTGTTGTGCCACAGTTTGATAGCCGTTGTAAACACTAAAATCGTCGCTAATAATTACGCCTTGATATTGAGTTCCTAAGATTGCTTCTAATTCCGCTCTAGAACGAGTATCAGCCGCGAGCGATCGCCTACCATAACCACATGAGAAGGTGAAAGCTTTCCTGTGACTAGGATGTGATAAATCAAGTCAGCTTTTACACTCCGCGTGCCGTCAAGTTCACTCCCATAAACCCCCTTGAAAAGTGACGACAAGCCAAAATGTTCAATGATGCGCATAGCATAAATATGTGGTTTAGAAGTCGCAACAAAAATTTTATAACCAGCAAAACGAATAGCATCTAAGGTTTCTGGAATCTGGGGATAAAGGGAGTTTTCAAATAATCCTATTGTGGCGAAGCGACTGCGATAAAGTGAAATGGCCTGTTCTAAAACTGTGTCATCTGAAGTTTTCAGCAGCAGCGAAAAACTTTCTTTGATTGGGGGCCAATACACCAATCTAATTCATTAGCATCGGGTGGTTTATAACCGAGTTCAGATAAAGCAAACTGAATACAGCGAGTAATACCTGGCTTGGGATCTGTCAAAGTCCCATCTAAATCAAACAGAATAGCGTAAGTAGACATAATTCGTAATTCGTAATTCCGAATTCCGAATTAATAACATTTTTAATTACTCTCTGTGCTTCCCCGGAGGGGTACAAGTCGGGAAACCTGCCTACAGAAGTGTCCTCCTCTGCATGAAATCAAAAATTAAATACTTTACAAATTAATCACTAATTAACTCTTATTTTTGAGCAATTTTATGGGCTACGTCTACGTACAAAGCTTTCTCCACTCAACAGTGCAATTCCTAATGTGACAATACCAATCCCCAAGCTTTGAATCAGGTTTAAAGTTTCGCTAATTGTTACCCATGCGACTAATGCTGTTAACGCTGGACTGCTTGCACCGATGATAGAAGCCTTAGTTGCGCCAATCATGCGAATTCCCACATTATTGAATGTGTGTCCTATGAAACTAACTAAACCAGAAAAAATACTGCCAATCCACAGAGGTGTCCAATCAAGTTGGGTGCTGGGAAGTGGCCAGAACAGTAAGCTTACAGCAGAAAACAGTAGGGTACAGGTAAAACTAATCCAGGTGAAGGGAACTGGATGGAATTTTTCTAAACATTTTTGGGCTAGGACTTTATAAAAGGCATAAACAACTCCAGAACCAATGCTGGCGAAAATACCAGTAGTAATGGTGTCACTGCTGTAAGCAGCAGAAGATTGAGGAATTGTGAGTACGCCGCCCCCCAGAATAATCACCATTACTAGCCAACGGAAAAGTGTAGGACGTTCGCCAAAAAACTTCCAAGCAAGCAGCGCCGTAAACACGGGATAAGTAAAAAATAGGGTCATGGCAATTCCAGTAGGAATTAAGCCAATAGCAACGTAGAGTAACGCAATATACACAAACATTAATACTCCACAGCCCAATGCTTGGAGCAAAACATCAGTGCGTTCGCGTAGCGCGCCGGAGGCATCGCGCCTGAATAAGTCTCGGAATTCTTTTCCAGCAGATGGATATAATTTGAATGCTAGAGATGCCATAAGTGGAACCACCAGTAGCATTCGCATGAACATTAGCAATAATGAGTTCTGCAAATCCGGTTTAACGTATCCACCGAGTAGAAATAAACCCAGTACGAGATGTTCTGAAAACAAAACTCGCACAGTAACGTTATGAAACGATAAAACAAAAGCGGATAGAAGAACCGTCAGAATGCCCAATTTGCTAAAAGTTTTCTAAAGGACAACCCGATTGTATTGCTAAAACCACTGTTTTTTCTGGTACTGATTTTTCTGCTGTGTAGCAAATACTGGCTATCTTCGTGTCTTAGCAGTAAAAAAATCTTGAACCACAAAGACGAGGACAGCCGTGTGGTAAGGCAGCCCAGTCTTGGATTGAACGGACTGCCTATACAAAGATAAAAAACGTTTGATCTGTTCTAAACTAAAGCGGGTTCACGTCGGTTATATGCAGAAGAATCTCCCTTGATAGCCTCACTCTGCTTACCATCAATACCAACAGGAATATCACCCACAAGTGTGACTCGTTGAACATGGCGAGGTTGATTACCGTAGTCTGCGATCGCATAATGTTGAGTAGCACGATTATCCCAGAAAGCTACATCGCCAACTTTCCAACGCCACCGGACTGTATTCTCAGGACGTGTGATGTAAGCTTGCAACAATTTTACGATTTCATCCGATTCATTCTGTGATAAACCACGCAGACGGCGCACAAACCCACCAATAAATAACCCACGTTCACCGGATTCAGGATGGACGCGGACAACTGGATGCAGGGTTTCGTATAAAGTCGAGGTGAAAACAGCTCGATGCTTTAAGACTTCTTCTGGTAAGTCAATTGTAGCTGCTGCGTAATTGTAGGCGTTGCTGTGTACTGCCCAGAGTTGGTCAGCAAGATTACGTAGGTGAGTTGGTAAATCTTCGTAGGCAGTCACGGAGTTTGCCCAAATTGTGTCACCTCCTGATGGTGGGATGGCGATCGCCCGCAAAATAGAACCAAGAGGGGGGCGATCTACAAATGTGACATCGGTGTGCCAAGTGTTGGCGCGGCTCACAGTCTTGCCATAATTCAGGTCAAGAACTTCTGGATTTTCTGGCAATGAGGGAACAGTGGGATGGGCTGTGGTGACTTCCCCAAAGCGACGCGCAAAAGCAACTTGTCCTTGAGCGTCAAGGTCCTGCTCTCGGAAGAAAATGACTTTGTGTTTGACTAAAGCTTTACGGATATCGCTGATGATTTCATTGCTGAGGTTGCTGCTCAAGTCAACACCAATGATTTTTGCACCGATACGTCCGGCGATTGGTTTGATGTCAAAGTGTTGGGAAGTCATAATATTTGTATCTCCAAGAGTTAATTAATTTATTTCAAGCAGAGAGTAGGAGTTTGAGACAAGTTTTTGCGATTTATGCGGGGTAAAAGACGAATGTTCGTAATTCAATGCTTTCTCGTGGGGGAGCGTTGGCTGGGCTGGTGGGGTCTTCAAAGGCTGTATGTCCGGCAAAACGCGCATATCCGTCTTCTGTGGAGTCGAAGCATTTAATAAATAGTGCTTCGTCTCTGTGCATTTGCGGCAAGTAGAACCATTTATGTTTGGAATTATACGTGATTCCGTATGTTTCACCGATGTGATCGCGGTACACAAGATCGCCAGCTACAATGTCTGTGGGTGCGATACTCTGCGCGTCACACACTGCTAATGGTGACTCTTGAATTGGTGTTGCGTAGGCGTAGCCCGTCGTAGACATCGCGCGCCAAACATTAATGATGGCAAATCGTTGTTGCAATAGTGACTCAATTTCGTTATCGTCTATCCCTCGCGCTGCTAATTCCAAACTGGCGCGAGTATAGCCAGATTTGGCGGTGAAGTCGTTGTGTACGCGCTTGGCAGGTTCTTTAATATTATTCTCACCTGGCTTTGACTGACTGGCATTACGAAGGGTGTGATCAAATATGACTACCTGAGTTCCACCTGTCACTTTTTTCAACAATTGCTCGGCTTCTGGATAGTAGACGCGGCGTACTTCGTCTTCATCGTAAAAGTTGCGGACATTAGTATTATGTCCAGTAAAGGCGAATCCTTCTCGATCTAACGAGATGTTCTCTGAGATAGAACGAGCATTGTAAATTGGCAGTTTGTGCGTTTGATAAGTTGCATTCGTGCGGGGAAGCCCTGGTGGGGGTTCGTAAGTATAGTTAACAGGTTTTTCTGCCATTGGAACCAGGTAACTGAGGTTAGCCTCTACGTATGGCAGTTCTGCGGAAATTGGTTTGTCTAGAACTTGGTTATTTAAGCTCATAGGTTATCCCATTTTGGATTTTGGTTAATTTGTGTCAATCCCTATGCCCTATTTTTGAACTGCACCAACGGGAACAGGTTCACCAAGAACTTTGGCGAATCTTTGCAAATAGAAGTCCACAGGGTTTGCTACTGCTTGAATTGACTGGCGATCGCGTACCAGATTCCACCATGTCTGCAAACGAGGTGTTTCTGCTGGTAATGTGAATTTGCGGAAGTGTTCTAAGAGTGGTAAACGTTCAAACCAAGGATAGAAGCTGATATCAACAAGGCTAAACTGATCTCCTAACAAGTAATCACCTTTGCCTAATCCTTCTTGTTCAATATATAGAAGTGCTTCTGTGAACTCTCTTCGTCCTTGTTCCTGTTCTTGGCTATCTTTACCGCGCAGCAATTTATTAAAAGCTGGGACAAGGCGAGTATTGGCGTAGTCTATCCAGATGCGAGCGATCGCTTTATTTGCGGGATCGCGGGGTAACAAAGGTGGCTCCAGGAAGACTTCATCTAGATATTCATTGATAATAACGGACTCGTAAATTTCAACATCCCCATGTTTGATAGCTGGGACTTTGCCATAGTGGGAAATCTGTGTGTACCCATCTGGTTTGTTCTGTAAGTCAATTTCTATGGGGGTAAAGTCAATACCTTTTTCTAGTAAGACTACACGAGTCCGTTGAGAGAAAGTAGAGGCTTTGGCGAAGTACAGTTGTATGTTGCTCATCAAATTTTTTCCTTGTAATTATCGTGGATGCAGACTATTTGAGATTGCACAACTCCAACTAAAGCAATAAGACAGAAGCGAGATGTGTTATTAGTGCAGTTAAATAATTGACTGGCAGGTATCTACGTCAGTTAGATGGTATATTACAGTTTATCGGTCGATTTAGCGTATTTTATATACTATACAGTCTTTATGAAAATATGGATACCTAATTATTAGTGTAGCTAAATATCTAGACATAATCAGGCTTTTCAAAAAGAGGTCTCATGTACTCGAAAGCTAACTCTAATAGGCAGATCCGTCTTGGCTTGCTAGTACCCGCAGGTAACACCACGTTTGAGCCTGACTTTCACTCTGCTTTTTCCAGTCAAGTCAGTATTCATAGCCATCGTGTGATTGCTCAACGCTCACACGCATCTGAGAGCTATGAATCAATGGATGACATCAATGAAGAAGCTGTTAAGGAAGTAGAAAAATTAGCCAGAGCCGGGGTACATTTTGGAGCATACGGCTTCACAACAGCAACATTTTACCGAGGGCGAGTTTTTGCCGAACAACTACAACAACGTTTGACACAGGTGCTAGGAGTACCTGTTGTTGTCCCTGCTCTGGCTCTATTAAAAGCGTTGGCATATCTAAAAATCAAGAAAATTTCTGTAGTCACCCCTTATCCAAAATGGAATAACCAAACGCTAAAAACGTTTTTGAGTGAAGCGCTTTTTGAAATAGTGGGGTTTAAAGGTGATGAACGCTCAACAGAAGTAGCAAAAAAGAATTACCTTTGGCATCAGTCACCCGATGAAGTTGCAGCTTTTATTAAAGAGGTATCTCACAAAGGTGCAGATGCTATTGTGTTGCCCTGTACCGCATGGAGAACATTTGAGGTGATCGAGCAATTAGAGGATGATTTGAATATTCCTGTAGTTACAGCAAACCAAGCCACAATATGGAGTTTAGCAAGACGTGCTTCTATTGAATCTGCACTTCGTCCGAGAGGAAAACTGTTTGCTATTTAGTCAAAAACAAGGAACGCACTAATGCAAAATCTGATAAATCCACATTTGATTAATAACAATACATGCAAGTGCAAACAGAACTAATTATTTTCGACTGTGACGGAGTGTTGGTAGACAGCGAGACATTGGGTAATCGTATTCTTGTTGAATTTGTCGCCGAGTTTGGCCTGATATTGAAACTTGAAGAAGCCATTTTGTTATTTAAAGGTTGCAAAATGGCTGATTGTCTTGCTGTCATTGAGCAAAGACTGGGGAAAAAGATGCCACAAGATTTTGTGACTCAACTTCGTACCCGTACTGCTAAGGCATTTGAGCGTGAACTGCTTCCTGTTCAAGGAATAGAGACGGCTTTAGATAAAATAAATTTACCTATTTGTGTTGCTTCCAGTAGCCCAATTGAAAAAATTAAGTTAGCACTGCGTGTGACTAATTTATTGCCACGATTTGAAGGGCGTATTTTTAGCTCCTATGAAATTGGTAGTTGGAAACCTGCACCTGATTTATTTTTATATGCAGCTAAAAACTTGGGAGTTAACGCTCCCTTTTGTACTGTTGTAGAAGATAGTATTTTGGGTGTACGTGCAGGTATTGCTGCTGGTATGAAAGTTTTAGGTTACAGCAGTCAAAGTGAAGCTATTCAACTCGAAAAATGTGGAGCGCGTGTTTTTTACTCTATGGATCAACTGCCTGATTTACTTTGATTTATAGTCAGCAGTGTTTATCGATTAAATCATAAAAATATGAACTTTAAAGCTAATGACGTTAGGAACATTCTTGCAAAGCTCAAAATGTATTCAAGTAAGAGATAAAGTACTGATTTTACGTCCTACTTATGTAGCCGGAAAATATGGGGTAGTTTGTGGTCGAGAGTCAAACTCAAATAATCAAGCAAGCCAACGCTGGTTGATTCAAGTAGAGGATGTGGATTCGTCTAATATTGTAGTGTCGTTGATTTTAGGTGAGTTTATCTTGATTAATTTAGAATGAGTTTAAAAGAGCGATATCTACGGTGGTCACGTAGAGCAGTACGAGCTACGCTTACGCATTGGTAAATATAAAATTGAAGTTAATTACTTGCCACTTGCTTCGTATCCAAGTGAATTAACTTTGTCATTTGGGGCAATTGTTGCATGAATAGCACCGAACCCAGAATACAAACGACACCACCCGAAATCAGTGTATTCGGAGCCTTCAAATAATGTGCCAGAGTTCCTGCTACTAAGTTACCGAAAGGAGCCATACCCATAAAGCACATGGCATAGAAGCTCATTACTCTACCCCGTTTGCTATCTTCAACAATAAATTGCAGCACTGTGTTACTAGCAGCTACCTGAAGCGTAGAACTCCAGCCCACCAAAACCAAAGCTAACTGAGAAATCCAAAAGACTTGAGAAACAGAGAAAAAGATAAAGCCAATCCCCATGATGGCTGGACAGAAGGCTATGAGTTTCTCTAAACCTACTATGTTTTGCCGAAAGCTGAGGTAAACACAGGCAAACACCGATCCCATTGCGGCTGCGGCTGTTAAAAAGCCTAATGTTTCTGCTCCTCCCTGTAGAACTTCAACTGCAAAGATGGGTAGAAGTGTTGTGTATGACATACCTACTAAACTAGCTACTGCCAGTAATAGGAGGATAGAACGCACAGGCAGGAAATGATAGGCATATTGAAACCCTTCTTTCAACTTCTGCCAAGTATTACTCGTCTGTATTTCTACTGTCCGGGGTGTAATCACCATTGCTGAGATTGCCCAGATAGCTACAAGATAGCTGAGACTATCGTAAAGAAAGCAGAATCCTGCACCAAACTGAGCGATAAAAATGCCACCCAATGCAGGGCCAATCAGACGCGCACCATTGAGGAAGGCTGCATTCAGAGCGATCGCATTTCCCATCAGTTCACGGCTAACCATATCACTAACAAATGCTTGACGTACAGGTACATCTAAACCCTTCAGAAAGCCTAACAACGCACTCAGAGTCAGCAATGTCCAAAAATTTGCCCAACCCAAAAATGTGATGGCTGTCAGAGTTACAGACATAGAAATACCTATAACCTGAAATAGTAGCAACAGGCGATGTCGGTCATAGCGATCGGCTAAAATGCCTGAAATTGGAGCAAGTACAAATACTGGCAATTGTCCAAAAAATCCTGCAAACCCCAACAGTAAAGCCGAATCAGTCAATTGATAAATCAGCCAGAGAATCGCTACTTGTGTCATGAAGTTCCCTGTCATAGACAAGGCTTGTCCAGCAAAGTAAAGGCGATAATTACGCGATCTAAGGGCAGGTAAATCAAGATTCAAATTGAATCTAAATTTCTGTAATAATTTCATGAACAAGCTCTAAAACTTCTCTGGAAAATTTGAGGATGGGGCATGGAGTAATTTGTAATTGAGAAATTCCTAAGTATGCGATCAAGTTTAAATCCATGTGTAGATAAGTTTGTAGTAAGGGCTTCAGCCCTTTTCAGCACTAAAGTGCTTACTACAAACCATCAATCAAATCTCCAAAAATCACACTGTCACTAATTCCCGATTTGCAACTACTGACTCAGGTTTGACCCAAATCTTATCTAACCCACCACTCAACAATCGATATTGTTGGTTGGGGTCTTGTTGCGGGTAATCCTCGCGTTTGTGCATTCCTCTAGTTTCCTGACGTTGTAAACCACTGTTGTACATCCAACGGGCTGTAGCAACCATCGCCGCCGCTTCGCGCGATCGCACAATTTGGCTATCATCTAGTGTTTGGCTATTGCGGATTTCTTGCCAGAGGTCATCCAGTCTATCCAGGGATGCACTTAAACCTGTAGCAGTGCGGAAGAGGTTGCGATCGCAGGGGAAAACTTCAGCTTGAGTTGTGGCGATCGCTTCATCTGGTGAGAATCTATTATTACCTTCACCATGCAATCCAGCTTCGCCAACTCCCTGCACACTGGGCTGGGTTACTTGCTCTCCCAAACTTAGCGCATAGCTAGCAGCAGATTGTCCAGACCAATAGCCAGAAGACATTGCCCAGGCTGCATTGTGACTACCACCGCCTGTAAAGCCACCACAGATTAACTCTCTAGTAGCCGCATCTCCCGCCGCATAGAGTCCACTAACTGAAGTAGCGCAGGTGTGGTCTGCGATCCGAATCCCACCAGTACCGCGTACAGTGCCTTCCAAGCGTAAAGTTATCGGGAATCGTTGAGTAAAGGGGTCAATCCCAGCGCGATCGAAAACGATAAAGAAGTTAGGCTGAGACGATCGCATCCAGGCTTTTGTCTCTTCATCCATATTTTGATCCAGACGCGCATAAACTGGCTGATTTAGCAATGTTTTAGCAATCACAGAACGACCGCGCTTAGAACCCGCACCTTCAATTACAGTGCCATCTTCATAAGTAAAAGATGCCCAATCGTAATAACGAGTCTTGGTGACAGAAGAAAAACTAGGGGAAATTGCATAGGCGTTGGAAAACTCCATACCAGAGAAATCTGCACCAGCCTCGGCTGCCATCAATAGACCATCCCCTGTGAGGACATTACAACCGAGAGCCTTACTCAAGAAAGCACAGCCCCCTGTAGCAATCACAACTGCTCCGGCTCGGACTGTCCAACGTTCCCCAGTTTGGCGATTGATACCCTTAGCCCCGGCTACAATGCCTTCTGTATCCACAAGCAACTCTAAAGCCGGACTGTGGTCTAAAATTTTCACCCCTGCTTGCTTAATCTTTTTCCGCATGAAACGCATATAATCCGGCCCTTGTAAAGAGCGACGGATAACTTGTCCATTAGCATCAACGCTAAAAGGATAGCCCTGATCTGCGAGGGAGTTAATGTTGTCATAGGTGCGATCTAATACCCTAGTCATCCAGTGGCGGTCTGCCAGAAAGCCTCCCATAGCTTCCCGACTTGCCATTGCCGCTTCCCGTTGCTCTGGATCTGGTGGAACATACCATACACCATTTCCGGCAGATGCGGCTGCACCACTTGTACCGCAGTAACCTTTGTCTACTAAAACGACTTTTGCTCCATTATTTGCTGCACTCCATGCTGCCCAAGTACCAGATGGGCCACCTCCAATAATTAATACATCGGTGACTAAATCTAGGTTAGAAGCATCTTGATGGATATGACTATTCATGAAATTTACTCCTTATAGAATTAAGAAAAGGGGAAGGGCGGAGCTTCCCCCAAAATGCGAGGGTAATTGTGAAAACTTTTATGGGTTGGGAATTTGCCAATCTTTGATATCAAAATCTGACTTCAACAATTTTTGGTCAGCGAGAAACTGCTTTGTTGAATTTAGGAGTTTCAACCCTTCCGGTGTAAAAGGTTCAGTAGGATACAGGTTTAGTGGATAGGATTCTTTAGCGATCGCCAACGGCACATTCCCACTTGCCACAGCCGCAAACTGATAAAATTCCTCTGGATTAGCTTTGATTTCCTGCAACGCTTGTCGTCTAATTTGATTCCACTTTTGCGGTAATTCTGGGTGTCGAGAGAGGACATTTTCCGTCACGACACTTACTCCTGTGCCAACTAATCCCTGATGATCTTTGGCTTGATCAATTGCTGAAAATCCTTGAGAAACTAACGTTGGCCCAGCCCCCATAGCAAATGGATAAGCTGAAATATCTCCCCTCTCTAAAGCAGGTTTGGCATCAGCAGAAGGGATTTGCACTACACTCACATCTTTGGTCAGTCCCTCTTTTTCCAGCAAACCCATCAGATATCGATGCGGATAAGTGCCTTTAGCAACTCCTATCTTCGTACCTTTGAGTTGTGATACTAAACGAGGGCCGTTTTTCTTGGTAAGTAACCAGGTATTCTGACCAACCCTTGTCTGATTAATCAATTTAGTTGGCAGACCTGCGGCTTTACCAACTAGAGCTGGGGTATCTCCATACAAACCCATATCTAATTGACCACTAACTAAGGCTTCGTTAAGTGCAGGTCCTCCTGCAAAGGGAATAAATTTCACTTCCGTCACACCCAGGCTTTTGAGCGCAGGAGTCAACGTCCCCTTTTGCAATGCCCACCCCTCCGGTCCGATTGGCAACTTGCTTTCCGAACTGATGAAACCAACTCGCAAAACCAGGGTTTTCACCTCTGCCGAATTTGCTCCAATATTTGATGAAGCTACTGCTGAGTTATTGGACTGGCTTTGTTGCGAAGTACAACTGGTAAGACTCGATAAAAGCGCAACAGTTGCAACTGTTGCTAAAAGTCGATGCAGAATACTATACTCAATTACTTGGGAACTCATAGATAGAGACTAGGGACTAAGAACTTCTCAATTACAAATTACGAATTACGTAGCTTGCTTCTCGCCTTTGGCGAGTATTACGAATTAGTTTGCTGCGTTCCCCAAGGAAGAATTCTGCCTTGTGCATCTGTAGCGAGATTACTGTTACTTTGCATAACTGGGTAATAGTAGGCAGACTTCTCTGTTTTAGCCGCAGGTGTGCGTCCCTTTCCCCAGCCGATGTTTTTCCGATAACTGCCAAGTAACCCAGATGCTACCAAAGTCTCTTCATCCACAGTGACTGATTCATCAGCGTTAGGATCAACATACAGTGCATCTACAGGACAGTAGAGTTCGCACATATAACAAGTTTGACAATCACTCTGGCGGGCAATTTTGGGCGCATGTCCCGGTACTGCATCAAAAACATTGGTAGGACAGGCAGTGACGCAAAGATTACACTTAATGCAGCGAGATTCACTTACTAATTCAATCATCGTGCTACTAACTCCCTATTCACTACTTCCTGGTCAGGCTTTGCCCAGACTGTATCTAGACCACCACTAATTAACCGATATTGCTGATTGGCATCTTGCTGGGGAAAATCCTGGTGCTTGTGCATTCCACGAGTTTCTTTTCTAAATTGTGCTGAAGTATACATCCAACGTGCCGTAGCTACCATTGCCGCTGCTTCTCTAGCTGGTAATGCTTGGCTGTCTGTTGGGGCAGCACTATGGCGGATTTCTCGCCACAAACCATGCAACCTTTGCAGGGAATCGCTCAAGCCTTGTTCAGTACGGAAGAGATTGCGATCGTAAGGTAATACTTCGGCTTGGGTGGCGCGAATAATTTCTTGAGGATCAAAAGTGCAGCTACTTTCAGAACTAACTGCCGCCTGTCCAATTGAATGTACTTGTCTTTGGTTTGCCTTTGCTCCCAATTGACGAGCATATTCAGCCGCCGCTTGTCCTGACCAATAGCCAGAAGACATTGCCCAAGCAGCGTTATAACTACCACCACCTGTAAATCCACCACAAATTAATTCCCGTGTGGCTGCATCTCCAGCCGCATAGAGTCCTGGTACTGAGGTTGCACAAGAATTATCCACAATCCGAATGCCGCCAGTACCTCGTACTGTGCCTTCCAAACGCAAAGTTACTGGGAAGCGTTGGGTGAATGGGTCAATTCCTCTGCGGTCAAATGGTAAAAAGAAATTGTGCTGAATGGTTCGCATCCAAACCCGTACTTCTTCTGGGGTGTTATGCAGGCTACAGTATACAGGCTGAGTCAGCAATGTTTTGGCAATTACAGAGCGTCCCCGTTGAGAACCAGCACCTTCAATTACTGTGCCATCTTCGTAAGTAAATGTTGCCCAACGATAGAAAGCTCCTTTAGTTACAGAAGCAAAGGCAGGAGTGAGAGCATAGGCATTAGAAAATTCCATGCCTGACATTTGCGCCCCAGCTTCGGCTGCCATTAAATAACCATCTCCAGTCAGGACATTGCAACCAAGGGCTTTACTCAAGAAAGCACAACCACCAGTAGCAATAACTACTGCTCCGGCTCTTACTGTCCAACGTCCACCCGCTTGACGACGTATTCCCTTTGCTCCAGCTACTGCTCCTTCTTTATCTACCAGTAATTCCAGAGCAGGACTATGGTCAAGAATATGCACTCCGGCTTTCTTGACTTGCTTACGCATTAGACGCATATATTCTGCGCCTTGCTGGAGGGAACGATAGTAAGGTTGTCCTTGTTGGTCAGAGGGAAAGGGATAACCCCAGTTACCTAACTCATACAGATTTGCATGAGTTCGATCTAGAACTCGCTCCATCCAAGAACGCTCTCCTAAAAACCCTCCTAGAGCTTCCCGACTAGCCATAGCTGTTTCTCGTTGGTCTGGGTTTGCTACGTACCATACACTAGTTCCACCAGAGGCAGTTGCTCCACTAGAGCCACAATAGCCTTTGTCTACCAAAACAACCCGAACTCCACCAGCAGCCGCATTGTAAGCAGCCCAAGCACCAGCCGGGCCTCCTCCAATAACCAAGACATCGGCTTCTAACTCTAGATCAGAGCTACTGGTAGATGATTGATCAGACGCTAATAGATTGGCGCTCACTAGCTCTCACTCCTTCATTCCATAAAATAGCAATATTTTTTAAGATCACAGACATCACTAGGCAGAATACATCTGTGCATAATTTTTAGAAGACCTGAAATACTTATTTGTAAGGTAATACAGACATTTTTTCGATAAAATACTAATCATCGACTGATTTAGCGGTGATTAACTTAGCAGTATTGCACGGCAATAAATAAAATTCAAGACCTTAGCGACTAAAATATATGTTTATCTAAATTTATTTATTACAAATATTTAGAATAGCTAAATATTTGTAAGCAATATTTATTACAATAACTAAGTAGTTTTACGAGATAACATTCAAGCATTTTGTTGATATTGCCTCGGATTTGAAAGTCCCGGTTTTGGGACTTTATGGAGGACAGAATACAGTAGAACAGATATGCGTAGGTATAGGCCGACTGAACCATATTGGTCTATATTGGCTTGAGAAAGCCTGGCGCAGTGTACAACCTTATCTAAATTCGTAGCGAATAAACTTTAGCTAACTTTGCGTTCCTCTGCGTTTAAATTTAAACCTTCAGTCTTTTCAGTCTTCCATACCCATATGAGATATGAAAAAGTCCAACTACTATGACTATATTGCACAAATCTATGACCAAACACGCTGGCTAACAGAATCAGTCGCAGAGGAAGTTGCCGACTTTATTCTTGAGCTTACTTGTGCAACACCTGAGACTTCTTTCTTAGAACCAGGTGTTGGCACAGGGTTGAATGTTATTCCTCTTGTCAAACGGGGTTATTCTGTGACAGGAATTGATGCTTCTCAAAAAATGCTTGATCAGTTCCGTCAAAAATTAAATGCCACTCCTGTGAATTTGAACCTGATTCACGGTGATGCTTCACAATTACCTTTTCCAGACAACAGTTTTGATGTTGTATTAACTGTTCATATGATCCATACTGTCTCTGATTGGAGAGTATTTTTAGACAATATTGATCGAGTACTAAATCCTAGAGGCTTTTATCTCAATTGTCAGTGGATTACCCCACCAGCGAGAAGAGAATTTGAAGGCTATTTTCAAGATATACTGTCTAAATATAAAATAGCCAAGCAAGAATCCCAAAGTATTGATACAGTAATACACAAGATAGATGTAGAAGGATATTTACAAGCAAAAGGTTAGATCTCAAATTATTTAATAGCTAGGGAATGGACAGTTAGCAATACGGTTGAGGAGCTACTAAGTTTTTTGAAAGCGCGAGCCTACGGTTTATGTTGGCAAGTATCAGATGAGACATTTCATCAAGTAATGAATGAATTTGAAGAATTTTGTATCAGACATTATGGGAGCATCCACTTTTGGCAGAAAGACTTAAATAGTTAACAAACCATTGAGATAAGCACAACGAATAGAGAGGATGTGATTAACACTATCAACATTCCACTGTGCGCCAGAAATTTTAATTCTCGCACCAATTTGTTTAATAGCAGATTCAACTGCTCCAGAACCAATAGAACAAAGTTGTTCAGCCTGGTAATAGGCATAGTTGACAATACGAGAGCGATGTTTTTCAAGATAAGCAATGAAGTTCTTCGCCTGTTTACCTCGGCAATGAAGAAATAAAGCTTGAGTATTATC
>NZ_WBKL01000024.1:0-75081 GCF_015714705.1 Nostoc sp. NZL
GGGGGCAGGGGGCAGAGGGCAGGGGGAGAAAGAATTTGTCCCCTTGTGCCCTTTTCCCCTTGTCTCCTGATTACGCCACGCGTCTAATCAGGGTGACACCATCTCGTATGGGTAACAGAACTTGCTCTACACGAGGATCGGCGGCGACAACACGGTTGAACTGAGCGATCGCTTCACCATTGGCGGTGCGTTGTTCGGGTGGTAGGTATACTTGTCCCTGCAACAAAGTGTTATCCACGCAGATTAACCCGTCAGGAGCCAGCAAGCCACTATCCAAGATGGTCTGGAAGTACTCTACATACTCCTTTTTATCCGCATCGATGAATATCAGATCAAATGATTCTTTTCTTGCTGCGAGCTTGTGGATTGTCTCTAAAGCAGGCGCTACTTCCACAACGATTTTGTTACCGTGGGGAGACTCACTAAAGCAAGCTTGAGCAAATTGAGCTACATAGGAGTCAACTTCACAACCTATGAGTTGCCCATCGCTTGGTAGTGCCTCTGCCATTGCCAAGGCTGAATATCCTGTGAACATTCCTACTTCTAGAATGCGCTTTGCCTTGGTCATGTGAACAAACATTTTCAATGTCTGTCCTTCCAGATGTCCTGACAGCATCTCTTGTTCTAGTTGACGCACTGTTTCACCATCGCTGAAACGTTTGCTCCAGTCTTCTTTACTGGTTTTTTGTGCCAATGCTGTCAATGCACTCGATTCCGGGGTGGTGTAATCATCCAGATAGGGATCTAAACCTGCGGCTAATTGAACTCCCTGACGCAGAGAATCTAATATCTCTACGGGAATGTTGCTCTCTTCTGCTAATTTGAGGGTTTGCTGTAGCTGGGCTACTAAGATGCTGTGTGGCGTTATTGGTCTAGCTGTTTCTCGTCCTAAAACACTCGTCATGTCTTCACACTCCCAATAGCTTGGCTTCTTGACTTTCAATGTATGCGTCAACGCCTTCTCCGCCACGAGGGTATCTAGCACAAAGACGTTTATGTTCAGCTAAGGCAGCATCTAGTTCTTCACGAGTCAGATCGTTGACAAAGAAGCACTCACCAATCGGACAAGGCATGGCTGCACGTAGTTTGCCATCTCGTGTCAAGCTTATAGACTGGGTTGCATCCCACAATAAATCCCCATCTAGTAGAGGATGATCGAGTGATAAACCTATACGACTCATCAAGTTTAGGATGCGATCGCGCTCTTGAGTTGGAATATAGCCCCGTTGTGCTGCAATAGTTGCAGACAAAGCCATATCTATATTGACCGCGTGACCATGATATAGGGGTACGCGAGGCGCTAATTCTAGGGTAGGACTCCAAGTGTGACCGTAAGCAATGACGCGATCGAGGTCTATTTCATGCAAGTTTGGAGTCTCTAACTCCAACATGGTTTTGATTGCCTCGTAGTTGAGTTTATGGGCAATCTCTTTGAGTTCCGGTGTCCCATTCACATGTCCAAAGTGAGTGGAAAGCAGTTCTTCGCCATATTCGTATAACAGTTCAAAGACTTCAGAGTTAGAAACTACAGCAATTTTGACTAACTCTGCCATCCCATTACGAACTTGAGCCGTTGGCAAAGTTTTCAAGAATGAGAAATCGAGGATCACTTTCAAAGGTGCATGATATGCTCCCAAGCGATTTTTCAACTTGCGATGATTAACTGCTACCTTAATCGCTACACCTGCATCGATTAAACCAATCAATGTGGTAGGAATGCGAATATAGTTACTCTTGCGACGGTAAGAAGCGCAAGCAAACCCAGCTACATCAGTAATTAGACCACCACCGACGACTAAGACTGGTTCCTTACGAACTAAGCCAAAGTCCGAAAAAGCGTCAACAATTTTCTCAAAGCTTGCAAGGGTTTTAGCTGGCTCTGTAATAATGATGGGAAATACTGTGAGATCAATGTCATAGTGTCTAAAATATGACTTTATCTGCTTTCCATAAAGTTCATAAACATTCGCATCAATTACAGTCAGACAACGACCAAATTTCGCATAGCTTTCTGCAATTTCTCTATTTTTAATATCAAATGCACCGTTCACATAGACAAGGCTAAAATCGATTTTTTCGTAACCTTGCACGTGAAATGCAGCTTCCGTAGCTTCAAAGGATGCTTGAACTTTATTCATGTCTGTTGACCTTTATTTATTGCAACTAAAAAATTGGCAGATTTCGGTAATGATTCCGATTTACCCTAATGCACATCAGCAACAAATTATGCTTTTTATCGTTTTAGATTCAAAGTCATGACAAAATTAGCTTTCAAAAAAAGCTAACACTTATTGCTGACTGGCAATGTTTTTAAACAACACCATTCATTTGAGTAAATTCTGTATGTGGGTTAACCTTTAATTCGGCTTAACCTCAAACTAGTCAACTAGTCTCACTAGCAATATATTGGTATATTACTTGCCTATATCTTCCGAGATTGTTGACTTTAAATTTGGGAAATTCATCTTAAATTAAGATTTATTCCACTATGTTTAAGTCTAATGGCTTTCCAACTGTACGATTCCGCAAAACTTCTACTCTAGAAAACTGCTCGTATCGTTGATCTCCAAGCTTCAATTTGAGATTAGAACCCTGATTAATCGTTAGTTCGCTGTTCTTTTGCATTAGTATCAAACCTTATATCACTAAAATCGCTACATTCTATTTGCTTCAAAATGAAAGTAGAATCCCTCTTTCATTCAGTCAAGTCAATGCCCAGTATTCAACATACCTACCTCAGTAATTCTTGAAAACTCAGAGAATTTAGATATATCTGAGTTACTAGTAACAAAACTTTAGATTTTATTAAGGAATGGTTGGGTGTTAAAAAATTTCTAAGTTTGCTTGAACTGGCTTTAAAGTTCTAAATTAAGTTATTTTAGCTTAAACTAGCAAATAATTCTCTGGTTAGTAACTTAAAAGCACAACACAAATCATAACACTAGAACTATACAAATCATAACATAAGTAAATGAATTTAAGTCAATCCACCATGCGAAGTGTATTGAGTAAGCAGGTATTTTTAATAAAATATGTCTAAAGATAGATATATATACTAGTCATATTTAGGGGA
The DNA here is from genome assembly GCF_015714705.1 of Nostoc sp. NZL. NCBI lineage: Bacteria > Bacillati > Cyanobacteriota > Cyanophyceae > Nostocales > Nostocaceae > Nostoc > Nostoc sp. NZL. Next base: position 3,074 of record NZ_WBKL01000024.1, read on the forward strand.
CTTACCAGTAATAAAATGCCCCACCGTCGGTGAAAACCCTCTCTTGCGAAAGTACCGAAATATAACAGAGTAAGATTCTTTGAGGGGGTTTCTGGCTACCGCTTGCCGTTTTTTCATTGGTGTCGGGGTTTCATCTTTTGGTAGTTTCTGTTTTAGCTCTCGATTCCAAAGCTTTTGCCACAATAAACTTACCGAATTGACCTTTTTTAGGTTCTATAGCTGGAAAGGTTAGGTAATACAACCTGAGAATTACCCTCACCTCCACAATTCACAGTCAACGTGATAATTTCGGCATCTCGTAAATTGTCGCTACTTATGACTGCACCGTTTCCAGAATTCATCGCATAGGCTGGAAAGCACGCCGCACTTAAACTTAGACGCAAGGCGTTACCTTTAGTAATTCGCGCACAAGTCGGTTGCAGTTGAATTTTTGTGGAGACATTACTTGCACCATCTCTACAATGTACATAACCTTGGGTCAAATTATACACGCGCCCATCAGGATAGACTTCTGATAGCACCGCACACAAATCATAGCTAGGTTGGTCGGCTGTACATGAGATTTTTGCCATCACATCTCCTGCCAAATGTAAATTTTCTACCAAAGGTTCACTAGTGTAAGTTAAGACATCGGAACGGCAATCAATATGCGATCGCTCAAATACACCCGCAGGAATTGCTGCATGACCACCCACAGATGGAACTGGCCGCCAAGGATCATGAACTAATACATCTGAGGACATGGGGCATGGGGCATTGGAAAGGGTTCCAGAGTCTTCACGGATGCCGGCAAGTCCAGTTGTTGACAAAAAATAGAATTTATGGGTTGGTGTAGGTAAATTGGGGAAAGTGCGCCAGATATTACTTCCCATCTCAAATAGGCAAACAGGCGATTCCTGAAGCAATCCTGTCTCTACACCTTTGAGAAACTGATCAAACCAGCGGACTTGCATCTGATCTACCGGACTCGCCGCTTTGATACCAAAGTCAATTTCACCAACTTTGCGACCCCAAGGCAAATGCGCCCAAGGCCCGACTAACAAATGTTGAGGTGTATTGCTACGAGCTGCCATATCCTTATATAAATGCAAAGTGCCGCGCAGGTAGGTGTCAAACCATCCTCCGATGTGGAACATGGGCAAATCAACAGCTTGCAAGTGCTGCTTAGGCGAAAGTTTTTCCCAGTATGCATCTGCTTGGGAATGTGTCAGCCACTCATGATAAAAGGAATCAGGGGCAAGTTGCTGGAGAGTTTCTGGATTAGTCAAAGGCAGATTCCGAGAAGCGGCAAATAAGGCTTGATAGGCTGTTTTATCCCCTCGCAAACGGGCGTTTTCTGTAGCTAATTGAATTGCCCAAGCGAGATTAGTTTGTAAACAGAATGCATCTCCTTCATAAGCCCAATCTGTGTACAAATCATAGCCAATCATCGCAGGGCAAATTGCTGTCAGGGCACTGGGCTGATTAACTGCGGCATATAGCTGAGTCATTCCTTGATAAGAAAAACCATACATGCCAACTTTGCCGTTGCTAGAAGGTAGACTTGCTGCCCAATTTACAGCATCTTCGCCATCTGTAATTTCGTGAGTAAATAGCTGGAATTCGCCTTCAGAAGTGCCACGTCCTCGGACATCCTGAATTACTATGATGTAGCCGTGGGAAGCATACCAAGTAGGATGGGCATAGACAACAGTAGATGCGATCGCTCGTCCGTAGGGTTGTCGCATCAATAATACAGGAAACTCACCATCACCATCGGGGCGATAGATGTCTGCATCCAAGCGGACTCCATCGCGTGTTTGCATGGAGGCGGTTTGTTTAGGAAGGACTTTGAGCATAGAACAAGATCGGGGGAATTTCAAAAACAGGTAAACTATGTAGCGATCGCTGTTGCTTGGGCACTACTCGGATAAGCGTTTTTTCCTCCCCTGCTCCCCTCACCAGATCAATTTCTTAACCAAGCAGTATTGTTTAGTTGATAGCTGTTAATTTTCTCTCTAGGTCAAATAAAAAGCCGTGGATATATTCCTCAGTCCATTCGGCACCATAGAAGCGTTTGAACATCCCTCGTGCTGGGTCTTTTTCAGCCCGATATCGTAGGTATCGCAGTTGGGCTTGCTCAATGGCTGCTAAATTTTGGGAATCTGTTACAGCTTCTGCCTGCTCGACGAAATCCAGATAAGCTTTCAAATAGTCTTTAAAAGCGTCAAACACCTGAGTTTCTACTACAGTCGTTTCTTGGGGACGAGTCCACAGAAAAGCCGGAGAGAAAAAAGGTTGAGCTTCTTCTGGAAAATCTCCTCCCCAAGATAGATGCTGTTGATGGCTGTGGAAAATGGGCAGAATTGGCTCAGTATATTTTGCCTGATATGCTGGATCATCCCGAAATAAAGGCTGCATATCCAAAGCAATTAGATGTCCTCCTGGCAATGTCACCAAATCTGCCCCAAAAAACGGTAAATCGTAGTTGAGGCGGGGGAAAATCACAAAATTCAGCACTTGCAGCGAATTGCCACCCTGTACGTGAGCTGCACGAATTTGCCGCAATTTTGCGGTTTGAAAAGCATAACTAGTAGTTACAACCTCTTCCTGATTTTTGCCCTTGCCCACAACTGCGCTCTTAGACTCAAACCCAGTGGGAATAGGATAGGGTTGTAAATCCAAGCGCGATCGCATGTAGGCGATCGCATAATCGAGAAACGGTTGATAGAGTGTCACGTCGCTTCGCTCCGAATTAAAAATTCAAAATTAAAAAACTTCTGCCTCCTGCCTTCATCTTTTGCTGGCACCGACTGCTAGGGGAACAGCATCTTCAAATAAGAATTCATGGAGAAAGCGCTCTGCCCATTCATGACCAAAGTAACTGCTAAACAAACCAGATGCTGGATCGCGGTCTGCACTATATTGGTCATAGTCTTTTTGGGCTTTGACAATCCGTTGGATATCTTCAGGATCTTGGAGCGGTTTTGCATCTGCTAACATTTGCCAATACAAGTTTAAATAATCCTGAAACGCTTCAAAGACTCGCGTTGCTACTGTTTCCGGGTCAGTTTTGGCAAACAATAAATACTTAGAAAAATACTGATTGGCATCGTAAAACTTCATTTCTAAGTTTTGCGCCAAATCAGGGTATTTATCATGAAGAGATTTCAGCGGAACTATATATTTTTTTTGATATTCTTCATCCTGAAATAAAGGCTGAAAGTCAAGCACAATCAGATTTTTGACTTTACCAAAGGATAAAAAATCAATCCCTAACAGAGGTAGATCGTAGCCATGACTAGGATAAACCACGCTGTTAAAAATTTGGGCACTCTCCCCGGCATCAATGTAGGTATAACGGATTTTCCGCAACTCTTGACATTGGTAACACCAACTGCGAATAGTTGCTGGGTTTCTGCCGCGATCGCTAACTTTGAATTCCAAACCAGGGGGAATGACCCTACTTTGTAAATCAAACCGCTGAAATAGCTCTTTTTCTAAAAATTCCAGGAAAGGCTTATACATGGAGCATGATTTGTTAACCCTTGCATGAAAATAAGTGATGACAATCATGCACGTCTCATTTATGAGAAACAAAGCAACATTCCTTAATAGGTATGGGAAAACTATTCCCTATTCCGTATTCTCTGTTTCCTACCTAGCATGATTCCGACTGATCATTTGCTCCAGCAGTTCTTGGGAAACACAACGACGCTCAGAACAATAAGTCATCAAGTTGACTCCGTTCATCATTCGTACCGTACTCACCCTGACACGAAAATCATCCGTAACAAACCAACAACGTTCCTGGCCTTGATTATTGTCATAGTCAGTATCAATCGTCAGCACTCCATCATCGGCAAACTGATATCGGCTCACAACCGGAATGCTCTCAACATAGCCTTGGTTGCGGATCAGTTTTCCAGAACGCCCTGTTTCATTGGGAACATCAACCAAAATGGCAGCATTATCGGTATTAGGTAACCTGGTGTCTAAATTAGCCTGCCATGCAAAACTAGCACCGCCTGTTGCTTTATTAGGGTCTATCCCTTGCGCTGTACAGACTTCTTGGACTTTAGGATCATCCTTTTCCATGACTTTAATGATCAAATTCGACTCCCCCGACTCATCTGCCGCCGAGTCAAAATGATGAACGGAGCGTTCCGTAAACCATGTTCCCTCACTTTTACGGAAGAAGTCGATCATTGTCAAGGGCGGTATTAGATACATCTGTTTTGAAACCTCGTTTTATCAAAATTTTGGCGTTATTGAATACTGAGTGATGAGATGAAGTCCCGATTTAGCTAAAGTGTAGATTAACTCCAAAAGTTATATTTTAATCAGCTGATGACAAATACTGAAATTCAACTTATTACTAGCGATCCCTACGGCAATGGCTTTGCCGAACGCCCCAGTCCAACTCCAGAAATCTTAACAGCCCTGAAAAAAGGAATCCCTCTGGATGGGGTCGATTTGTACCAATTCAATCTAAGGGAAGTCGATTTAGGACAAGCTAACTTGAGCAAAGCCAAGCTACTAGGAGCCAACCTCAGTGAGGTAGTGTTGAGTAATGCCGATTTAAGTGGGGCAGATTTGCGAGGCGCTAATCTGCAAGGAGCCGATTTGAGTGGGGCTAATTTGCAGGGAGCCTATTTAAACCGTGCTAACCTCCAACAAGCAAATCTCAGTGGTGCAAATTTGGAGGGAGCTAAACTCCAAGTAGCGCGTTATGATGCACATACAAAATGGCCCCAAGAATATAACTACAAAGCTTCAGGAGCGGTGGGGCCGGGTGCTAATCTCAATGGTGCTTTTCTCAATACAGCTTCTTTACGAAACGCAGATTTACAAGGTGCTAATCTGCGTGGAGCCTACTTGAGTGGCGCTGACTTGACAGGAGCTAATTTGCAAGGTGCGGCTTTGAGCGGCGCTGACTTGACGAAAGCTTATTTGACAGGGGCTTGCTTGCGGAATGCGCGATTGACTGGAGCCGATTTGCGGAATACAGACCTGCGAGCAACTGACCTCAAGGACGCAGAGATGGAGCATCTTCAAAGTATTGCTGGGGCAGATTTTACTCTTGCTCAAGGACTCACAGAAGCAACTAAAGCTATGCTTTCCAGCCGTCCATATTCAGAACTCGACGTTTGGAATGCCTACACCCGCACAACAACTCGTGAGAGTTTGAGTTCTTTACCGTGCCAATTTTAGATTTTAGATGCAGACTACGCTTCTTGTCGGCGAAAGAAATCCAAAATTCAAGTTGGGCTGGAAGCGCACCAAAGGTGACCCAAAATCCAAAATTGTTTGATCTGATGTTCTGTAGGGAGTTTACAACGGCTGCCAGTTCTTTTTCAGGAGCGCTAAAAATGTAGCGTATCCTTCGGAAAAACCGGGCGGATCAGGTAGAACATATTCTGGAAATTCTTTATACGATCGCCAGGGTTCTGAAGCATTATGCCGCAAATGTAAAGCACATTCTGAGGAACCTGGTAATCGCCAAGTCATTTGGCCAGTTGGTATATCAGTCACAAATGTCTCCTAATCTCGAAAAAGTTGATCTTTTCTTCCAGATTTTGGCAGATTAGCCGGATATTTTGGTCAAATTTAAGGTAAAATAATATATTGGCTGTTGTGAAAAGAAGTTTTATTACAATATTCCAAATAAGCTCATACCGCTATTGTGGCAACAAGTCTTCTAAAGCAGATCCAACAACTCGGTGATCCTCATCTTGTCTGAGTTGGTTCAGCGCTGCTTTGGCTTCCGGCTCATTAAATCGTTTGAGGGCATAGCTAACTCGCACGCGCATCCGCCAAGATTTATCATTCACTAACATTAGTATTTGGGATAATGCCGCAGCATGTTGGGCAGAATCAGCTAGTAAGCCGAGTGCATCAACAGAAGATTCCTGAACTGTGAAATCTTCATCTTTTAAACCCTGAACGCAGATGTCAAATAGTTCTTCAGGGCAATCCATTTCAGCGATCGCAGCCAAAATGCTCCGCTTAACTAGCCAGTGGTCATCCTGATAAAATGCCACAACTAGGTGAGAAACTGCGACTCTGCCAAATAACGATAAAGAATTTGCCGCCTCAGCTCGCACGTTGGGGGTATCATCGAATTTCATAATTTGCATCAAAGCAGCAAAGGATTCCGCTGATTGTTGGTTACCCAAACCCCTGGCTACAAATGAACGCACCAAAAATTCTGAGTCATGAAGTTTACTTGTTAGCAGAGGAACTGCAACTTCTGATTCATAATTATTGAGGGCTGCGATCGCCTTTAGCCGATAGTGAAAATCTGGGTTCTTCAGTTCAGCTTGGATTTTATGGATTTCCATAGGTGCATTTGGTAGAGCTATTCTTTACTTTATTTTACAGATGTCAAAAAATAGCGATCGCATTCTCAGAAGATTGAACCAAGGGCATTAGGCATTGCTTTATGTCATTCCCCTCACTTCCTACTCCCCGCTACCCACCAATGACTCAATTAAGCGAAACCGTCAAAGAATTAATCACTAAAGCTAGAATTGTCAGCTTTGCTGAGTGGGAACAATCCCATTCAAAAGCAGGAATCGCCATATTCCAAACTGCGGATGATGCCCGCTACTATTTGAGCGACGAAGATTTATTGCAGATTAAAACCTTGTCACCCGATAATTCAGCCTTGATTCCTGTTGCTCAGTTGTTACGCGATCGCGCCGCCGAAATTGTGGATGAAGCTAGAGAGCAGGTTTTAGCAATCTATCCTGAAATTACCCAACCTGGAGGTGGACTTTATCCGCCTGAACGCGCCCAAGCTTGCTGGCGAGATTTTTGGCATTTTCTCCGTTGTATTACCTATGGCATAGCAGGTGGGCACGCTGAGTATACCAATCCCACAGGACTGCACTATATGAATTTGCTCTATCAAGAATTACAAGTTCCAATAGAAGCAATGGTCTTAGGCTTAAAAAGCATCAAGGCTGCTAGTTTGAAACGCTGCCAAGCCAATCAGCAGGAAACTCTTGCTCCCTATTTTGACCACTTAATTATCCAACTAGCTACTTTCCAAATTCAGTAAGTAAGTGGGCGTGAATAATCAAATTGGCTCGTAGTAAGCGCTAGAACCGTTTACTACGAGCTAATTTAATTAATTTTACATTGCGTAACATAGTTTGATTTATTCTTGCCCACTTACCAAGATAAACTTCCGTAACTCGGCACTATTAATACTCTTGGTCAAGGTAAAACACAATATCATCACTTGTATTCCAATCGCAAATCAGATACTAAAAAAAAGCTGAAATTTCTCTAAACTATTATTTAACTTAACAAATTTTAATACATATGGCTTCGGCATCGTATCAGAATGTGTAAAGGCAAACGATGTAAAAACTTAAATCATCAAGACTAATAAGGATTAAAAGTCGCAATGGCCTCTCCTTTGTCACAAAGATGTAAAGTTTTTTAACATCTGCTGAATATTCTTCTCATAAAATTTAGTTGTTAACTGGGAGATAGTTTGAATGGCTTTTGGACCAGCATCACGATTAGGGGTTGCTCTGTTTGAAGATACCGATCCCATTGATCTGTGGCCAAGTCGCTCTAATGAGGAAGTTGAAACCGTAATTAGATCCGTCTACAAGCAAGTTCTAGGCAATGCTTATGTAATGGAGAGCGAACGGCTTACCGTTCCTGAATCCCAACTCAAAGGGCGTGAAATTAGCGTCCGCGAGTTTGTGCGTCAAGTCGGAAAGTCGGAACTTTACCGATCGCGGTTTTTTGATAGCGTCCCTCGCTATCGGGCGATTGAATTAAATTTCAGACATTTTCTTGGTCGTGCCCCATTGGATCTGGAAGAAACGCGTACACACAGCACTATTCTGGATACAAAAGGTTTTGAAGCTGAGATTGATTCATATCTAGATAGCGACGAATACCAAGAGACCTTTGGCGAAAACATTGTGCCTTATATTCGCGGCTACAAAACCGAAGCTATCCAGGGTTTGGTTCAGTTTACCCACTTGTTTCAATTGGTACGTGGTTCTTCTAGCAGCAGCCTGAAAGGTGACTTAGCCGGTAAACAGCCAAAATTGAATAGTTTGGTAATTCAAAGTACGCCCAGCGTTGTGATTTCACCAGCCAGCAAGGGTGCTGCATTCCGTAACCCAACATCTACTCCTCGCACTCGTCAAGGCGTGGGATCTGGTGAGGGCGGTAAAACCTACCGGGTTGAAGTCACTGGCTACAAAGCAAATGTGGTAAATAACATTTCCAAGTTTCGCCGCAGTAACCAGGTCTATTTCGTACCATACGATCAGCTTTCACAAGAGTATCAACGGATTCACAAGCAAGGCGGTGTGATTGCTAGTATTACTCCTGTCAACTAGACAATCTATCCACAAACTGAGCTTGCGAAAAAGATAAATCAGAAGCTGAGAATGGAGCTATTGCAGACTAGCCCTACTGAAAAAAAATAGAAAATGGGGATTAGAGATTAGAGATTGGGGAAGAATTTCCGCCGTACTCGGTCTCCAGTCACTAATCCTCAGTGTTCATCATTCAGTAAAAGTTAGCCAAAGCGATCGCTGATCTGAAGTTTGATCGATTCCGCTGTCAGTTGTCATATACGAAGATATCTAATCCAGTTTAAAAAACTAAAGTTTTACAAATGCTAGTCAGTAGCAAAAATAACTGACAACTGATGCGAAATTCTACCTCCATAAGGGGTAGGATGCTCAAAAAATTCATTTAATTCACGTTTTTCAGGAGATACTTCAATGTCACTTTGGGTTATTGATTCACCTAATGTTGAGCTGCGTCCCAACACCAGCGAAAGTGAATTACAAACACTGATTCGGGCAGTTTACAAACAGGTTTTAGGCAATGCTCACTTGTTGGAAAGTGAGCGACTAGCTACTGCTGAATCGCAATTGCGCGATCGCAAAATCAGCATCCGTGAATTCGTCAACATCATTGCGAAATCAGAACTCTACCAATCCCTGTTTTTCAACTCTTCATCTCAGTATCGGTTTATTGAACTGAACTTCAAACACCTGCTAGGTCGTCCTCCTGCCGATCAGGCAGAAATTTCCGAACACGTCCGCATCTACAACGAACAGGGCTATGATGCTGAGATCGAATCCTATATCGATAGCGACGAATATCAGCAGAATTTTGGCGAGAATATTGTTCCTTATCCTCGCACTACTAGCTCCCAAATAGGGATTAAGAATGTTAGTTTTAACCGCACCTTTACTTTGCTCAGAGGTGTAGCTAGCAGCGATAGCGATCGCAAAGCCAAGCTAATCAGCGATATAGGTTCAAACTTACCCACATCCATCAAGGCACCCGCCGCTGGTTCTAGTGTCAGCAGCACCAGCAAACGCTTCTTGATTAAGGCGGTTAAAGGTTCAGCTAATCTGCGTACTCGTCTGGGCAACCTCGAATATGTAGTTAATTACAACCAACTGTCTGGGCAAGTGCAAAACATTCATAGAACGGGCGGCAAAATCATCAGTATCACTGAAGTTGCTTAGATTTATCTAAGTAGGAGGCTGGGGACTGGGGAGAGAATAATAACCCAGCACTCAGCACTCCTAAATGCAGTTGTGGTCAAGGAGGCTAGCATATAGACTGGGAGAATAACTTAAAATCCAAGATATATCTTGGATTTTAAGCTACTTTTTAAAATCATTTTTCTAATGGAAATTACTGAATTCTTTGAACTTTCAATTGGACGATGGCGATCGCAGCGTAGCGGTCATCATTTAGCATTCGCCCACTTTGAACAAGTGTTGTCTGACATTAACATTGAGTCTTTATCCACCGATGATCCGGCGGTACTAGCAATCTGTCAATTGTATAACACTGACCCCGGCAGTATCACCCACCCCTTTCGGATGACTTGGGAGGGTGAGTCAGACTGGGACGATAAACCAATCTCTGGCAGTACCGTGCTGGTGCCAATTCCCAATGTCGAAAATCCTTCTAGCGGCAAACTCTTGCGGGACAAGGGATACGCCGAAACAATCCCAGCAGTCGCTAAATATCATCTAAGTGATGATGGGATTTTTACCCTGCTGACAGAGTATGAACTCGCTGCTGCTGAGGAACGCATTTGGTTTGCTAACCCAAATCTGCGATTTCGGGTAGCGACAATTAAAACCAGTGATGGTAAAGGCGTGACAACAGCTTCCTTTTCTTCAGAAATTCGTTCTTTGTCAAGTTCAACCAGTTAGCAAATATCAGGTTAAAACATAAAAGGAATCATCTAGTTTTGTCACTCCTGAGGTTGAATATGACGATAGCGCCCAGTGAATCTAGCACCAACGCTAGCGATTTGCTCACCTTAGCCTGTTGGATGGCAGGAGATTTTAGCAACTACAAACAATCTTTTGCCAATCCGCAACTTTACGCTCACATTCACATTTTTTTTCGTCCTTTACCGATTGAATTTTTTTCTGCCATCGGTTTTTATTCTGAACAAGCATATGACCACGATTTATGGACACCCTATCGCCAGGGAGTACATAGATTAGTCGATTTGGGCGATCGCATTTATATCGAAAATTACAGCTTGAAAGACCCTATGCTTTATGCAGGTGCTGCTCGTGAATTAGATATCCTCAAAACCATCACCCCAGAGAGCATCGAACGGCGTTATCACTGTTCGATGGTTTTCCAACGAGAAGGTGAAATGTTTAGAGGGAGTGTAGAGCCGGGCAATCAATGTCTGATTAAACGCAATGGATGCCAGACATATCTTGTCAGCGAAGTAGAAGTAACCGAGCATACTTGGATAAGTCTAGATAAAGGTATGGATATTGAGACCCACAAGCAAATATGGGGGTCAACTGCTGGCCCTTTGCGGTTTGAAAAACGGGCAAGTTTCGCTGATGAATTACTTGCAGTGAACGCATTATGTTGATTCAGCTTGAGTCTATTAAATCTAAAATGTTACCTCCACAGGCTGAAAAAAAGATGCGCTGCTGGATTCGCAGTCGCCACTTGATTTGTTCGGGTAACTTTTTTATATTCGAGACATTAGAATATACGACCATTGAAAGATTCTCTCAATGTGTCGCTTCTTTAGGAGGAACAGTAATATCCGTTGACCCCATTAATAAAGTCTGGATGGGCGATCATCGCCAAGTAATTTTATATCAGGCAAAAGCCAGTTTACATACGCCTCATCATACTTTGAAACAATACTGGATAAAATACGGTGGTTTCTACACTAGATTTGATGAGCGTCCTTGAGAGTCGCTATTCTGCGGAAATCCTTCCGACAAGAATTGTCTACATTCCAATTCAAAGTTAAGTTTTGAATTTTAAATACTCCTTAAAGGGGTTGACGGCTAATTGTTAATGTTTAATTGCTAATTATTTACAATGATTAGCTGTTACTGATTAACAGTTAGCCGTCTCAGTTTGTTAGAAAATGTAACTAAAAAACTCCCCAAAACTTGATAAATTAATCATGACTGTAAAGGGAATTAGTAAAGCTTAGTCGTTAGTGGTTATTGGTAAAACTAAGCACTAATAACTAATAACTAACAACCATTTAGTATTGTTGGGCAGAAGTAACCAGCCAGATGAGAACAGGTTGAAAGCTATAGGCAAAAGGGTTTTTAGACTTTTGGCTTTTGAGAACCAGTTGTTACTCTACGAGTTCTCCAAAGGAGTACAAGTCTCTTAACCCAACGCACTAGCTCTTTTTGAGTTCTGCGATCGCGTAGCGTCTCGTAAGAGAAGCGGTACTAGCTCCCATTACCTTTAAAAATAACCATTAGTCACTTTTACCGACATTAACCCTATGCAGACTTTCATAGACAACGGAACCAGACAAAGCCAATATCAAGCATTTCCCCAAACCGAACCCATCGAACTGTGGGCTAATGCTTCAATTGATGACATTGAAATTGTAATTCGGGCAGTTTATCGGCAAGTGTTGGGTAATGCCTACATTATGGAAAGTGAGCGGCTGATCGTTCCAGAATCCCAACTCAAACAAGAGATAATCGATGTTCGTGAGTTTGTGCGTCAGGTTGCCAAATCAGAGTTGTATCGCTCCAGATTTTTTGATAACGTTTACCGCTATCGGGCTATTGAACTGAACTTCAAGCACCTGCTCGGCCGCGCTCCCGATGACTACTCTGAGACGATACATCACAGCAACATTCTAGATGAGAAGGGTTTTGAGGCGGATATTGATTCTTATCTTGATAGCGACGAGTATCTAGATGCCTTTGGGGATAATATCGTGCCATATTACCGGGGTTATAAAACTCAAACAGGCAAAAAGATATTGGAATTTAGCAATATGCTGCAATTGCTGCGGAGCAATTCCAGCAGCGATAAGAACCTAGTAACGAATAATAAACCTCAACTGGTGCGATCGCTAATTACCAACACTCCTTATGGTCAATTGAAACCCACGGATGTTAGTGCAATATTTGCTGAAATATTCAAACCCAAGCCAGAAACTGCTGCTCCATTTCATACATTTTTTGCAGTTCCCACAGCAGCCGAACAAGACTTGCGGCAAAAGGTTCAAGAGCAAGATAGCCAGATTGCAACTTTGCAACAACAACTAGCAGACTTAAGACCCTTTGCCAGCATCGGTGCAACAAAATTTAGTAGTAGTTGGCAGACTTCCAGTTACGTAAGCAGCACAGACGAATATACATCTTTGCAACAGCAAGCTGACGCGCAGGCAAAACAGATTGCAGGTTTGCAAGAGCAAGTTGCTGATGCCCGTCGGTCTGCCACAATTGGGGAAGCCCGATTGAATAAGTGGCGCAGTCGCGTTTTTAATGGCTAATTTCTCTACTGTTTAGCTTCGTAGGATGCGTTTAACTGTTGACTGTTGACTGTTAACCGTCAACAGTCATTAGGTAAATGTACAAATTAAATGCGTAACAGCTTAGAATAATCTCATCAAAAGATTCGCAGAAACATAAATGGACTGGATTACCCTACTGCGATCGCTACAGTCTGATTTTATTAAAAGGTTAACATCTGGTTCTCTGCTTCATTGTGAAACAGAAGGTCAACATAGTGAATTAACTATAATCTCTGGAGAGAGATTAAAGGCACTACGGGAATTTTGCTGGTTGATGGCTGAAAAATATAAACGTGTTTCGCCAGTCCGTGACGTTTTTATTAGTTATCTTAAAGGGAAGTTGGGTGAGGAAGTAGTCAAAGAACGTTTAGCTGATTTTATTACCGAAGTCGATTATGAAAAGCGATTCGGCGGCGATGGCAATATAGATTTTACTTTGACTTCTGACCCATCTATTGGTATCGAGGTTAAATCTCGTCACGGTAGTATTGATAGAGTTAGATGGTCAATTAGTTCTGAAGAAGTTGAAAAAAATGCAGTTGTAGTTTGCATTTTGATTCAAGAAGATGTAAGTGAAGCACAATCTGAGTATCACCTTTTCTTAGCTGGCTTTCTGCCAACCCGGATGATTAAGCTGAAAACCGGTAAAATTTCATTTGGTATAGATCAATTATTGTATGGTGGTGGTTTATGGTGCTATTTAGAACAGTTACAATCTTCTATAAATAATTCTTCTAGACAAAAACCATCAACTTACAAATATCTTCCCAAGCAGGAAATTCAATCTAAGCCAACTAATAATCAGTTGAGCAAATCTTATTTTAAACATGAAGTAGAAAACTATTTACAATATCGGAATGAAGATTTAAATATACTTTATGTAAGATTGGGCGATGAATGTTTTGAGAAAGGAGAATACACAAATGCAATCACCAACTATAATCAAGCCGTACAAGGAAAAAATAGCGATATTGATTTATATTATAAACGAGGTTTGGCTCACTATCAAATAGGAGATTATGAAGCTGCGATCGCAGATTATTCTCAGGCAATCCAAATGAATCTTAATGATGCTACATCTTATAATAAACGAGGTTTAGCTCTATATCAAATGGGACGACTAGAAGAAGCGATTAATGATTATACGCAAGCTATTAGAATTAATCCTAATGTTGCTGTAGCCTATAAAAACCGGGCTGAAGCTCGTTCTCATGTCGGAGATAATCAAGGAGCGATTGAAGATTATACCCAGGCTATTAAAATTAACCCTGATTATGCTGATGCTTATAAAAACCGTGGGATAGCTCGTTATTTATTAGGATCTAAACCGGGATTTCCCCAAGCAATTAAGATTAATCCTCAAGATGCGATCGCTTATAAAAAACGGGGCAATGCTCGTTCTGACTTAGGGGATTTGGAAGGAGCAATTGAAGATTACACTCAGGCAATACAGATTAATTCAAATTATGCAGATGCTTATTACAACCGTGGCAATGCTCGTTCTGACTTAGAAGATTTGGAAGGAGCAATTGAAGATTATACTCAAGCAATACAGATTAATTCAAATTATGCAGATGCTTATTACAACCGTGGCAATGCTCGTTCTGACTTAGAAGATTTGGAAGGAGCAATTGAAGATTATACTCAAGCAATACAGATTAATTCAAATTATGCAGATGCTTATTACAACCGTGGCAATGCTCGTTCTGACTTAGAAGATTTGGAAGGAGCAATTGAAGATTATACTCAAGCAATACAGATTAATTCAAATTATGCAGATGCTTATTATAACCGTGGTAATATCCGTTTAGAAACAGCAGATAAGCATGGAGCAATTCAAGATTTTCAAAAAGCAGCAGATATCTATCGTAAAGAAGGTAAGCTAGAAGCGCTTAAAGATACACGAGAAAGAATATTAGATTTAGAAATAGAAGAATCATTAGATATTTTAAACTTCTAAAAAATAGATTAATTCGGATAAATAGTCCATTTCAAAAGACTAAATTGAGTTAGTTAAAGTCAGCCAAAACGGAAATCTTGCATCAGTTCTAACAACAGTCTAGCAATTCATTACTAAACTAATAGCGAAAGTATTTTAAAGAAGACTGAGAAAAGATTTCACTCAATTTCAATGGAATTGGGCTACTAGCCAGGAAATTTATTTCCTGGCGGGCGATGGTGCAATACGGTTCGGTTAAGGGAAGAGACGCGATAAATCGCCGTCTCTACAAAGGACTGATTATTGTAAAGACGGCGATTTATCGCGTCTTTGTGATCTGTAATTTTCATCAAAAAACCTTATCCGAACCGTATTGGGCGATGGTGAAAATTTGACTATTACAAAAATGTGGTAATCACAAAACCTTACATCTCATTCAAACGAGAAAGCAATTAAGCACCTATTTACTTCGCTCACAAAATCGTTCCCGTTTCTTTCAAAAAAACCCGTGTAAATGGTTCATCTTCACCCAAAGTATAATCTTCAATCAACCCTTTGCGACGAATAGAAATATCGTTGCCTTTTCTAATCACCACAGTAGAACCATCGAAAACATCCCGGACTAACATCATCTCAGTTTCGGTGGGATTATCCAAAACTACCATATTGCTACTCCGGTAAAACATGCCCTCTTCATCTAGGATGTCTTCCGCATACTCGGCAATCAGCAAATCAAGTTTTGGATGACGCAGCAAAGTTTGGACATTGCTGTTGTAATCTTTACTTAATACTTTTTTCGCCCGGTTCACAAAAACTGCATCACGACAAACAGCGCCTATTGTCCAGTTGGGATGTTGTAAAAGGATATGGTCAATCGTTACTTGCAGTTCTTCAACTGATATTTTATTAAAGGTAATAATCGGTATCCTAGCATCTGTACCCGACTCAAAAAAGGTTTCTAAAATATGAGAAGGCACATCAACGCTTTCACCAACAGAAGGTTTAAGATGCATTAAAACGCCTGGTGCAGCGTTGATTTCTAAGATAGCAAAGTTGCTGGATTTCCAAGATTCCGAGAGACTTTTGGTGATGACATCAATACCAAGGCAAGTCAGCTGGAAGTGTTGGGCAATATCTTGCGCCAAGATAATATTGTCATCATGAACCGTGTGCGTTGCATCGATGCTCATACCGCCAGCGGAAAGATTGGCAACTTTACGGAGGTAAACAGTGCGCCCCTTCTCAATAACGCTGTCTAATGATAAGCGCTGTTCATCTAAGTAGAGTTCCATCGCTTCATCAATCTGAATTTTACTCATTGGCGAGGTAGGTGTGTCTAGCCGTGCAGGTTTGCGGTTCTCTAGACGGATTAACTCTGCAAGCGTTAAGTAGCCATCACCAACAACCGATGCTGGACGGCGTTCTGTGGCGGCGACAAATCTGCCATCAACACACAACAAGCGAAAATCTGATCCAGAAATACTTTTCTCAACAATTATCCGAGTTAGCTGATCTTCGGGAATCGCTGCCAGCGCCCTATTATAAGCAGATTCCAGTTCTTTTGAGTCTTGCACGTCAGCCGTGACACCAATTCCTTTGTGACCTACCACTGGCTTAACTGCCACTGGATAGCCAATTTTTCTGGCTGTGATCAAGGCTTCCTTTTCAGAGAAGACGATATCACCTTCAGGGACTGGGAAACCCAACGTTTTTAAAAATGCCTTACAGTCATCTTTGCGGGTGGTAAACTCCGAATCTAGATGACTATCACAGTTAAATGTTGTGGCTACCCCCCGGACATGTTTTTTTCCCAAGCCGTATTGCATTAATCCTTCTTCCCACAAATAAAACGCGGGGATACCTTTTTCGTAGGCTGTTCGCAATAGGGCGTAAACCGTGGGGCCACCATAGACAGATGCGCGGAATTTATTTTGCAGCCTCACCAACTGTTCATCAAAGGTAAAATCTTCGTCTTGGGTAATAGCTTCAAACCAATCCCAAACAAAATAAACTACCTCTCTAGTTGTGCGTTCATGTAGTGACTGGACGCTAATCCGCACGAAATCAGGATATGGCTTAACACTCCAACGATTAAGGTGCAAATCCATGTCCAGCTTTCCGACTTCGGATACAACTTGGGCAAAAAGATGAGCATAAGATTCGTAGCTTTGGCTGCCCAGTTGTGGATAGCGATCGCCAATGCTTGCAATATAATCTTCAACAGGCAAAGGCTCTCTAGAGTCAACTAGAGCAAAGTCAAATACTAGCGCCCCTATATCTAAATAGGGGTTGGGCCCAACATAATGCTTGAAGTTGAAAATGTCGAATACATCCGTTCTTCTAGCATTAATGCGGACTAAATCACTGCTTTTTTGTAGAACCATTGATTACGAACCTTTGGCTAAACACCCTGAAATTTAGATACTGAGTTATGGTTACTCAGACTTATTGATTGTAGATTGATTCACATTATTTTTGGAGAGTGATGGCAACAGCCATTGATCTAATCAGAACTAACATTAACTTTAATAGTAACTATTTTCAACTATCTCAAGGCATAATTAAATCACCCCTTCCTCAGCAAAGCCAATTCATCCTCATGAATAGTCAAAGATATAACTTTTGAAGGGTACAAGACTCACCCAATAATTTGTATAAATAAATGTGCGGTATTGAAAAGACAGCAAAGCATGAATAGCACAGAAGCTGCTCTAAGAGATGAAATTCGGCAACTTGCTGAGGAAGCTTTTCACCAAAAGCTGATCTCTGGGCATGGTGATGGCCCGGACATGAATGAGTATCAAATTGTCTACCAAGGTAAACCTAGGCATCTGCCACTAGAACAAGCACGTTTTTTCTTAACTAACTTGCTTTACAGAAGTCGTATTCATTAGGAATTACCATCAAACATTTCATTTACTTGGCTAGAGTTAATACCAGTTATTTAACGATTGCACGATAAATTTTTAATCGGCAATTAGCAAGAACATAGTCAACAATGCCTCTAGAAAATACCTCTAGAGGCAGTTAGTGTTATAGATTTTTTAAGTCAACGAAAATTAATGAGGATAGCTATTTTTATGCAATTTTTCGGAAAAATCTGTTGATCCCATTGCGATGCGATCGCAAACAAATTTTAATACTACCTTCTATCAGGTGATCTACCAAAGGGATGATTTGATAGTTTAATTGTCATGATTTAGTGAAATTTATTAACTCACATCAGGAGCCATCATGGTGGAAAGTAATCCCAAACGGCAGTTGGTAATTATTGGCGGAGCTGAAGACAAGGATGGAGATTCCCAAATTCTGCGGGACTTTGTGCGACGCGCTGGCGGTACGAAGGCGTACATTGTAATTATGACGGCAGCGACAGAATTACCAAGAGAAGTCGGAGAAAATTATATTAGAGTTTTTGAGCGATTGGGAGCCGAGAATGTTCGCATCCTTGATACAGAAACCCGCGAAGATGCATCTTCATCTACCGCATTAGAAGCAATTAGTAAAGCAACTGGGGTATTTTTTACTGGGGGAGACCAAGCTCGCATCACCAGCATCCTTAAGGGTACCGAAATAGATAAGGCGATTCATCAACGGTTCTCTGAAGGTATAGTTATTGCAGGCACAAGCGCTGGAGCAGCCGTGATGCCAGATAAAATGATAGTGGAAGGTGATTCACAGACACATCCTCGCATTGAAACCGTCGAAATGGGCCCCGGTTTAGGCTTTTTACCAGGAGTGGTAATTGACCAGCATTTTTCTCAGCGTGGACGCTTGGGACGCTTAATTTCAGCTTTAATACTAGAACCTGCTGTTTTGGGATTTGGTATTGACGAGAATACCGCTATGGTAGTTACAGATAACCAAATTGAAGTGATTGGTGAAGGTGCGGTTACGATTGTTGATGAATCAGAGGCTACATACAACAATATGGGCGAAATATTGAAGGATGAACCTTTGGCAATTTGCGGAGCAAAGCTTCATATTTTGCCACATGGCTTCAAGTTTGATCTGAAAACCCGCCAGCCTATCCTAAATAATGTCTCTGTGCCAAATGTTTCAGTACCTGTTGGTTGAATCAACACCTAACTTTTAACAGGTGCGTTTAAATTGAGTCAATAATTAATACTTAAAAGATTAGTGACATTTATCTCTTGAACATCCTCCCAAATACTCTTAGAAATAGCGGACACAGCCCCGCATTTTCAAGAGGAAAGGGGGGATTAATTATTGATATTATTTATCTTAACTTTAGCAAACTCCTACAACTAAGTAAGTAGGCAAGAATTAACAAAACTATGTTACACAATTTAAAAAGCTGTTCCACCTTTAACTTGGATAATTAGAGTGGGTAAGATGCCCATCTCACAAGACTTTGATTAAATTTAGATATGCACATTATATATAGAACAGCTTATCAACTTCTATGACAATCTACTTTTATAGCACTCGTGAAGAATATGGCTGTTTCTCTAACTTTTCGCCGCACGGTTTTCAATTAGATGGATTGTATTGGCCAACTAGTGAACACTACTTTCAAGCGCAAAAGTTTGTAGGTACACATCATGTAAAACAAATCTGCCTAGTCAAAACACCTAAAGATGCGGCAAGAATGGGGCGTGAAAGAACCCGTCCTCTACGTCAAGATTGGGAACAAGTTAAAGACGACATCATGCCGCAAGCTGTGCTATGTAAATTTCAAATTCATACAGATATCAGGGATATCTTACTTTCCACAGGCAATGCAGAAATTGTTGAAAACTCGCCCATCGATTTTTACTGGGGTTGCGGAGCCGATGGTAGTGGTAAAAATATGCTAGGAAAAATTTTAATGGAGGTGCGAGAGATATTGCAGCATACATATAGCGCAGATATTGATAATAGAAATGTTAAATAACATTCTTGCTATGAATGCTTGCTCCAATATCGACTTTTATCATCGATATTGAAGGAGAGACAGGCAATTAAAGGCGTGAAACTAAGATTACTAGGCTCAAACTTCTAGTAATACATTGCCTTGAACAATATTTTTATATTTTCTAGTTTTAAATACACTAAAAACACACTCGCCTAAACTTCTGAAATTTACATTCTTGTTGAGTAGGTTAAAAGCAGCAATTCTTCCCAGGATTGACACTCTGCGCTTTAAAGACGTTTTTATATTTGAAAGTTTCCTATTGGCTAAGTAACAACTATAGTTATTACTCTTCATGAGTGGTAATCTGAAAGCCTCGATCAACTATTCAATAACGAAGCGATCGCTTATGATGAACTCTCACCCCTGCTAAACGTAGGCTGTGGTAAACCAACCTGATGAAAGATACCTTCTGGTTTTGGGAACACTAGATTTACCAACAGACTTAACAGGTAAGGGTTGATGTCTAAAGACGAATGGAATAACAGATCGAAAAATACAGTTCCCCTGCAATTACCCATAACATACTTAAAACCAGTGAAGCGTAATACAATTACTCATGAATTTGATTCTGGTTCACAAGCAGAAATATTACCTTTACAGGAAAGTGACGAAAATTTATCAGAAGCATCCAATCTACTACGCCAAGGAGTTCAACAGCAGCAAACTGGTGAATTAATAGCAGCACTGAAGTCTTTACAACAATCCTTGGGACTGTTTCAGGCAGTTGGGGATTTGCAAAAACAAGCACAGGCACTTTCTTTTTTAGGATTGGTAACTTACAGCGCTGGAGATTACAAAGGTGCTATCTCCTACTCACAACAGTGTCTGTCTTTGCTCAAGAACACCTCAGATTTAGCAGTGCAAATGCAAGCACTTTCCCATTTAGGCAATGCATATCGTCACCTGAATGACCATAACAAGGCTATTGAGTTTCTGGAAAAGTGTTTGAAAATAACGCAACAGTTGCAAGACAAACGAAGTCAAGTGGCGGCACTGAATAATTTGGGATTGGTGTATAAAGCTTTAGGCAACTTTACAAAAGCAATTGAGTATCAGCAGCAAAGCCTAGAGATTGTGCGCGAACTCAAAGATAATTGGGGAGAGGAACAGGTACTCAAGAATTTGGGTAATGCTTGGTATGCTTTGGACAATTACCCAAAAGCGATCGCTTATTATGAGCAATGTGTAGTGATAGCGCGCTCATTAAAAAATGTTCGCAGTGCTTCTCAAGTGCTAAAGAACCTGGGGAATGCTTGTTATGCCTTAGGCGATTATGCTAAAGCTATTAAGTATTATGAAGAACGTTTGCAATTAGCCAAAGAAATTCAAGACAAGCGTAGCGAGGAACAGTCTTTAGGTAGTTTAGGAGTTGCCTGTGAAGCTTTGGGTGATTATGCTAAAGCCATTAAGTATTATGAAGAACGTTTGCTATTAGCTAGGAAGATTAAAGATCGGCGCAGTGAAGAACAAGCTCTTGCGAGCCTGAAAGCTGCTTGCTACGCCTTGGGCGATTATGCCAAAGCTATGCAATACCAGCAAGGAACATCTCCAAATAGTTAAAAAGCAAGACAGGGAAACAATTTAAAATTACTCACACAGATCCATTTCCCCTATTGTCTTTTGTTGCTGGAGGTATACGAGAACTTCTAATGTATCTACTTGGGGAAATTGGGCGTAAAAATTACTCACACTCCTAAAAGGTTCTGGTGTTTCCAAAACAATTGTGCGATCGCCCCACTGTTCTAACCAGGGTAGCAATGTTTGTGGCGCTACTGGAGTACATAGCCAAACTGCTGCTGGAGAAAGCGTTTTGATAGCAACTGCCGCTACCGCTATTGTCATACCCGTAGCAATGCCATCATCAACTAAGATGAGCGTAGCATTCTCTGTATTCACCTGCGGACAAGCAGGAATTAATTGAGCCTCAAGAGATTTAGCTTGGTCGATCGCTTTATTTAAAGCTACTTCCCGCCACCGCGCATCATGTTTAAGGCGAAATAGCTTTTGATCAGTCCAAAGCACATTTCCAAAAGTAGTAATTGCACCAATTGCTAACTCTGGGTTTTCTGGATGGGTAATCTTTTTTGCCACAACAATTGTCAACGGACAATCCAAAAGACGTGCTATTGGTGCTGCTACTGGTACACCCCCTCTTGGCAAAGCATAAACAATTGGTACAGGCTTTACCCCAGAATCAATAGCTTGCTGAGTCAAAACATCATGAATCACTTGCGCCAATTCCTCACCTGCATGGGTGCGATCGACGAAAAATGGGGTATGTGACATGGTTTCCCCCAGCATGTTAGGACGGGATTGCTTTTATCATGACTGAATTTTGTCTCAAATTAACTGATACAATAAGATTTGTATAAATAATTAAGTATTCAGCAAAAGTCTATTTATTCTGATAAATCTCCAACCAAAGCAGTATTTAACTCAGATAAGACAGATGGTGCTGATGCCAAAATCCTAATTTTCATGAGCAGCGAAACCCAACTCAGCCTCTTCGACGACTCAACCCTTAACCAACGAGAACTGATTCCTACAGACGCGAAAATTCCGATCGCTCCCGGAACTTATTCTGCCATGACGGAGTTGGCACAACATTGCAATAGCTGCCACCGTTGTGCATTGGGAGACACTCGGACTCATGCTGTTGTTGGACGCGGTAATCTCAAAGCACCAATTATGGTTATAGGGGAAGCGCCTGGTCAAAATGAAGATGAAACCGGCTTACCATTTGTAGGCAGATCGGGACAGTTGCTGGAGAAAATTCTGGCATCTGTGAATCTGACTACTGAGCAAGATGTATACATTGCCAATATCAATAAATGTCGTCCACCAGATAATAGAGTTCCCACTCCTGTGGAAGTGGCAGCTTGTCTACCCTACTTACTAGAACAAATTCGTTTAGTTGACCCCAAAATAATCCTGTTAACAGGTGCAACTGCTGTCAAAGGGATCACTGGCGATAAGCGGGGGATTACGAAAATTCGCGGACAGTGGCTGGAGTGGGAAGGGCGTTTATGTATGCCAATTTTTCATCCTTCCTACTTGCTGCGTAATCCTTCTAAAGAAAGAGGTGCGCCAAAATGGTTGATGTGGCAGGATATTCAGGCAGTGCGTGCCAAGTTAGACGAAATTCAAAATCACAGCTAATTTGGTAAATTCGCTTAAATTATATTGTATTTCACTAATTGCGATCACCTGCTTTGATTGAAGTGGAAGCGATGCCTACGGCGGGCTACGCCTACGCACCTGAGTTAAGTTACCATTACATCCAGTCATTCAGGAAAATTAGCCCATGAGCTTCGTTTTAGAGTGTGAGACACCTCCTCTGCGAGAAGATGAAACTGGAGCAATTCGAGTTGGCAATTCAAGAGTTTTGCTAGAGGTCGTAATCCGAGCTTTTCAGGATGGCGCATCCCCTGAGTCTATTGTCCAAAGGTACTCGACTCTATCATTGTCAGATGTTTACAGCACCATTGGTTACTATCTTCGGCATCAAGACGCTGTAAAATCCTACCTTAATCACAGAGAACAGTTAGCTGAATCTGTACAGCAACGTTTGTCCAGTGTTCAACCTGATTTGAGTCTCATTCGTTCTCGCTTATTGGCTCAACAAAAATCTTAAAAATCTATCTACCTTTATGAGTAATTTATACGAAGTCTTGAATTACTTAGCAGTCTTTTTCAGTTCCTGCCATCTTTGTCGCAGTCGCTTCAAGTTAGGAGTATGACCACCATAACGCCAGCCAACATAGGCTTGGCTAATCTCATCTATTACCTCAGCAGTTGCTGGGGCATGATGCTGGTATGATCCTCTGGCATACTCTAAAGGTGTTTGTGCTGGATGCTTACCTAAACCTTTTTGGGTTGTCCATTGCAGCATTTGTTGATAAAGGCTCTCCATCGCTGGCAATTTCTTTAACCATCGGCGATTGCGCCACTCTCGCCACTGTCCCCAAGCCAGCCAACTTAAGAAAGCTGTTGTAGTACCCACAATTAAGCCAGTCAATACGCCGAACCAACCTTGGGAGAATAAAGCTAAAAACCAAGCGATCGCTCTAATCACCCACCTCAATATTGTCCCAAATACATTATTCAACAAACCTGTCACCGGAGAAGGTAGCCACCCAGCAACCCAATGCCACAACTGGCGCAGAACACTAAAAGTCTGAGTGTCCTCGATTGAAGGTGGTATTAGAGGATGATTGGGAATGGGGTCAAATGCAAACCAGCCATATTTGGGAAAATATACTTCCGTCATCGCATAAGCGTCAGTATTACGCACAATATATAGCCCTGTAAATGGATTAAATTGTCCTGCACTAAACCCTGCTACCAACCGCGCTGGGATACCAATAGAACGTAGCATTACCGTGAGAACTGTTGAGAAGTGGTCTGGATAACCACCTTTATATTTGAATAAAAAAGCTTCTACTAAGTCATCTTTTTCTCCCAAATAAGGCAAATCTAAGGGATTTTGGGGAAGAGAGTAGTTTTGCTTGAGGTATTGAGCTAGGTAGAGAGTTTTTTCATAGGGTGAATCTAGGCTTTTAGAAGACTTTGCGACTCGTTCCCGATTGTAGTTAGTGAGAATTTCTTCGGTGCGTTGCCGAACTTTTTCAGCAATTTCAGGAGGAATTTGCAGATAATGCTTTTTAATCTGTTGCGGATAATTACTAGAAGCTTGACCTAATAAAGTGCGATCGCGGTATGGTACTTCAGAAATTACTGTGTAGGTGAGTCCTTCTGATAATTCCACAGGCGATCGCAATCCATTTTCTGTATCAACCGCGATCATTGGTGTCGGAAAGTAAATCTCTTTGGGATAAGCCATCGCCGGAATTAGGTTAGGCAAATCCGCCACCACTGTATAAGTTTGCACTATATCTTGGGTTTTACCAGTAATCAAAGGTGGGTTCAGGAAAATTTGGTAAGACCAAGGCGATCGCTTGATGGTCGTAACATTTTCATTACGGGAAACTTCCCATCCCTTACCTGTATAACGGTCAAATCCTAGTACTCGCCAAAAACCCTCAACTTGCGATCGCACCCGCATCACAATTTTAGGTTTCATCTCGCCCCGCAAGTTTTGGTTAATCTGGCTATTAAAACCGTAATAAAAGTTATTATCTACTTTACCTGGTTGACCAGTTCGGTTTTGTCCTGTACCACCGCTACCACTGCCTTGATTATTACCATTACCTTGGCGGACATAACCGGGATTGATGATACTACGTCCTGTGAAACTGCCTTTTACTTGAATAGCAGAACTTACAGGAAAATTCCGTAACTGATAGCCAGGGAATCTGGGTAAAACAGCAAAAATTGCCAGCCCCAGACTGACAATTAGCAAAAAAGTCAGAATTAAAAATTTAAAATTAAGAGTTGAGGAATTCTTCTGATTGAATTTTTCCTTTTGAGTTGTTAAGGGCTGCAAACCCAAGCGTGAGCGATAGTCTAATATTAAAGTTGGGAGAGTGATCGCTAAAAATAACAGCAACACAGGTGCAAATGCTAAAGTTTGACTTAGCGTTGCCGCCACACCCAATAAAATTAGTCCTATAACAATCGAATAACCCAAATTTTTCCGGCGGGGTGTATCAAAGCTGTGCAACACCTGGAGTTGAATTAATAACTCAGCTAAACTCAACCGCGTATCATTCAACTCCCCCACCAACCGCCCAAAGAAAGCACCCAGTGCTACTAACATTCCTATAGCGATACAAAACTTAACTGCAACATTGGCATCGCGGCGACGATAGTAACTCCAAATCGCACCTAATACACTCAAAGGTAACGCCCAAAAACTGAATGAAGTTTCAGCCGCGATATCTGTCGCCCCAATTCCCAAAATAACCAACGCTAGCACCAGCACCCGCAAGGAAATTGAATCTTCCACTTCTATCAAAGGCGACCCCTGCGGATTTTGCCGCCAGAAATTACCTACAGGGACACGCCAAAACCGATTCATCTTGGATAAGTTGAGCATTTCGAGTCTAAGTGTAGATGCCACGGAAACTATGCTGAGGACGAAACTGTTCGCCCTACTTTAAAGTATTCCCCTTAGAAGAAGCTTTCTTATCCTGCCTTTAAGCAACTATGAAGGTTTAGCGCGTATTTTACAAATTAAAACCCCTCGTTGGAGTTTGAAAACTCTGTTGTTATCCTTTCCTTATGTTTCCCTTCTCCTGGTGGACAAGGGAATCACAAGGAACAGATGTAGCTTACTTTCCCTTAGAGGTATATAACGCGATACGCTTGGGTTAAGCATTTCTTTTTTCTCTCTGCGTTCTCTGCGCCTCTGCGGTAGCTGCTTCTCTACGTTCCCTGCGGGACACTTACGCGCAGCTTGCTTCCCCGGAGGGGTACGCGCAGCGTGTCGCAGAAAGAAGCTCCGTGAATGCGTCAAAGTTAAATAAATTGACTTTGATAAAGAGTTTTAGCCTTAACCCAAGTGCATTGGTATATGAAGTTACCACGAACTGTAATACCAAGAGCAATACAGTTCAGATAAGAACAAAAAACTTGTAGAGACGGCGATTTATCGCGTCTCAAAAACCCAAAATTTTTGCCAGTAGCCCTTAACTGAACCGTATTGATACCAAGAGAGAACATAATTTTGTATAAAAAACAATGCCAGCGAATAAATTTCGTTTTGGAAAATTGGTGGCTTGGTAAAATAGAGGCGAGGCAAAATCAGCAGAACACAAGAAACTAACTCGTTTCTCAGGCTTTGCTAGTAACCGAGTGTACTGACGAGTACCCACAAAAAATCAGTTATGGGGTGGAGGGTAAGTCTACACCCACTGGTTAATTCCACGCCTTAAGTTCCGCAAACGATACAAGTAAGCACCCTGTTGCTAGTAATGTCGATAAGACGACAAAGCCCCAAGGCAACAGCTAGAAAAGGTTACCTTAAGATATTTAGTATTACGTACTAGCGGTGGCAATTAAGGTTACACAGTGGGATTAATGACAAATAAGAGCGGCTGTTGGTCTATTTCTGGAAACTCAACTTCCAGAGTATAAGTTGGGTTAAGTTGCTCGCAGCCTAACTCTACACTTAAGTACTCCGAAGTCGTAGATGTTGCCATTGCTAAAGTGCCACTTCCCCGAAGTGTCAAAGTTCCTTTAACGGGTAATTCAGCCTGGACAAGTAACTTAGTAAGTTTACCTACAGACTGATACTCTACTCTGATATTTAAAGTACCGACACTGGTTAGCCATTCTCTTTCTACCACTGGACTAGTTGCTGAAAGTGGTAGAGTCAGATTTTCCAGCAGTTGTTTAGCTGCTAGCAACGATAAAGCCATCTGTTGACGCGGTTGTAAATCTGAGTAATCGCTCTGAATATTGGGAATTGTCTCCAGAGTATTTACAGACCGATAGGTACTTCTTAGCACCAATCCCGCGATATCGTTTAGTGCTTGAGACTCGTTGGGAAAAAAGTTCTCCACCACTTGAACTAATTTTGCTCCCAGCGGTACCGAAGATGTCACCATCGCCTGACATTTTTCCAGCAATTGCTGGAAAACTCTCTCCGGTAAGGGACGCGGCAGGTTCAGCTTTGACTGTTGTACCATCCACCCCCAGGCAGGAACGAGCGTCATCGACGGCTCATCAACAAAATCGGGATAGTCGATTAATTGTGTTTCCCAGGGAAACAAAGGTGGGTGGTCTTGGGCTTGGATTTGTAACCGACGCTTAAGGACGGCTTGAAAACGATCTTGCACAGTAGGAATTTCTCCCAATTGAAAGGCCTGGGGCGTTCCTCCCAACTTTGGCTCATTGCTTGTTGAAGCAGTGGCTTCATTGTGGAGGTTTTTTACCCCGTCATTTTCCTCACATTCTACAGATCGCTCGGTATTTTTGACATTATCTGTCAATAACCAACCGAGACACTGAGATTGTAAGGATTCTGAGTCACTATTCATGAGTAGATGCACCTGATCCGGACACTAATGAGTTACGAATTTCCCAAGCTTGCTCAAGAATCTTAAACCATCGTTTTTGAAGTTGTGCCATTGACAGCCCTAAAGTTTTTGCGATTTTTTCATCGGCTTGTCCTTGTTGCTTCAACTCTAATAAAGACCGTTGCTTATTGTCCAGCTGTGCTGTGTATACTTGCCATTGCTGGGGAGTTAAGCCCAAATTGGTGTACAGAGAGGCTTCCAGCCACTCGTGAACTAATTCCCAACGGTGTAACAATGCAAACCGAATCAAATGATACTTGAAGCGCTGCTGTAAGTAATCTCTCTGTCGAGGGGTTAAACCTAAAACCGACTCAATTTCCTGCGCTGATAGATCCTGGAGGCGGAGCGAAAAGTAATCAGCACAGTCAGATTGTTGCCGTTCCTCGAGATAATTCATTAATTCTGTAACCACAACGGAGCGCAAGGTATCTTCTTCAGGTTCAGGTTCGGCTTGCGTTGCCATTGTGGAGCGCAATTGATGCACTGCTGGTTCTTCCCAAGAACCATCGGCTTCACTATTGCTGCCTTCTGCGGCTTGTTCTATATCTACGCTGGTTTCTGGGGGCTGCTGTTGAGAAAAAGTTTGCGCCCGCAGGATAATTAGCTGCTGCTGACGGCCTGGTAAAGGAATGCGTCGTTTGCCGTAGCGTTCAGTAAATGCCATGTACTCGGACAATTCTAGAAGCGTCTGAGGGCGATAAGTAGCACCGAGTTGATTTTCTCGCCGGAAAGCGTTTAATGCCTCCAGATAAAAACTCTGTAAGAAATCTTCAATTATAGTCAGTCGCCCTTGATAACTCAATTGCTTCTGAGGCGGATTAATGTATCGATAAATAATTGCACTCAAAGTACTGTGTAATTCTACCCTGCCCCGATTTGAACCCAACTGATAGTACCTGAGACACTGCTGTAGCCGATGCCGAGCCAGGGTCATCGCCGAGCTTTCTACAGTTCCAGAAGCTTGGATACGTTTGCTTTCATGGCAAATCCGATATACTTCGGTGGTAATACGTGTTGCTACGTCGTGGCAATTCTGTTCCGAAGCTTTGGTTGATTGTTGAAACTCCCTGGACAGGAGTTGAAAGATCACCTCCACGCCTTTAGAATTTTCTCCCAGAATAGTTGCAGATGGAATAGTTGCGGTTGCGGCTGAATTCATAGTCTCGGTTTTCAAAAGACCCTAAGTATTTAAATACAACCTGTACGACTGTGGGTATTGGCTTTTTCAGTTTTACGTATAAGCTAAACGCAGACCAATCCTACATTGAGAATGTGGCTGATTTTATTATTCCCAACTTCGATGGGATTGTTCACACTTTGATAGATGTTATTGCCATTACCCAGGAGCCGTATACAAGTCATTATGGATTTAGAAGCACAAATTCAATTGCTGATTGACAATGCACCCCGCGATGGTATAACACCACATCTGATTGCAGCAATTGCTCCTGCCCTTAGAGCGATCGCTCAAAAATTACGTTACTCCCAGTACTATATTCTCCAAAATTCTGAGTCAAGCTGGGTTTTAACTACATTGAGCAATCGTGCTAATCCAGGATTGGAAAAGCGTGTGATTTACGCTTTCCCTACCATACAGGATGTCTCTCTAATTTCCCCTGCTGGGCTTGACCCTCAAATGCTAGCTAAAATTATTCCTGTCACCCATATTTTGTTCCAATTGGTGGCATTGGAACCCGTAGATAGCATCATTTTTTTGGAAACGCCGGGTCAGACCACTCATACCGTTGAAATTCGGCGAATTGATCTGGAAAAACTTATGCAGCAACAGCTGCGACAACAGCGATCACCTAAACAGATACCCCCTGATATTGCATAGAAAAATTTTGGATGTGGGATTTTTTAGATACAATCCCACATCCAAAATTTTAAATCTCAAATTTTTTTGAAAAAGTTTTTGATAAAGAGAAATTAATGCCGATCACTAAGCTTTTAGTTATTTAAAGAACCAGGCTATCGGCTTAATTTTCCGCCTAATCTAAAATTAGTTAACAAACAGTTATCTGTGAACATTTTTCAAATTTTAGCTTACCATTAAGCCAATTTTTCCCACCTAAGAACAGGTAGAAGGTTTCGCTTGGGGTCTAAAGCCCCATTTTGTACCTGTTAACTGCTAAGTGATTTAATATAGGCGACTCAGTGTGTACTCAGCTATGTTAATCAATGCCTGGTGGGATTCTGAGGGTGGCAGAACTGCAAGATGTTCAATTGCTAACTTAGCATGGTGAGCAGCTAACTCTCGCGCCTGCTGTATACCTTGACTATCTTGAATTAGTTCCAGTGCTTGCTCTAAATCCCCTTCTTGAGCAAACTCTCGATCAATCAGCACTTCCAAGGATGGTTTTTCTGCTAAAGCAAATAAAACGGGTGCAGTCAGATTACCACTTTTAAGATCCGACCCCACTGGTTTACCCAAGGTATCTGTTGTACTGGTGAAATCTAGAATATCGTCAACAATTTGAAATGCTATACCAAAATGACGACCGTAGCTATACATGTGCTCAACAGTTTCACGGGAGACTTCACTGAGTAACCCAGCAGCTTTAGAACTGTTGGCTATTAATGAAGCCGTTTTGTAATAACTCTTTTGGAGGTAAGTTTCAATAGAGATGCCAGCATCAAAACGATTCAGCCCCTGCTGGATCTCTCCAGTAGCCAGATCCATAATGACTTCTGAGAGCAGTTTCACCACCTCCAAGTTGTCCAAGTTTGCTAAATACCAGGACGATTGGGCAAAAAGAAAATCTCCTGCTAATATGGCAATGCGATTACCGAACAAACTATGAACGGTAGGAACGCCTCGCCGCACGTCTGATTCATCTACCACATCGTCATGTACCAAGCTTGCTGTATGAATCATTTCTGTAATCTCAGCTAGGCGGCGATGACGGGGTGTAATGTCTTGATCTAACATTGTTGCCCGCGATATTAGCAGGACAATTGCTGGTCTGATACGCTTTCCCCCAGCTCCGAATAAATGTTCGGCTGCTGCAAACAGAATGGGGTGGCGGTTTCCAACTAGCTGTTTTAGGTTATCTGCTAGTAGTCGCAGGTCTGCTTCCACAGGGGTAAACAGGGAGGTGGCTGGGGTCATGGATGGGCGGACTCTGACTTAGGTTACGAAAGTTTACATATCCTACACTCATTTTAAGATAACCCTGTGCCAGCGCAAAGTTTTCATCAGGTAATTCCATTTTCATAAGTTTATTGGTGATAATTAAGGTTAATAGTGAGTTTGTCAATAAGCAATTACGCTTAATTTTTGGTAACTCAGGTTTTAATCTAACTTAAAATATGAATCCTCAGTATATGAAAATAAATATCAGCTTAAATTATATTAAGTAGTTTCCTAGTATATATTTATCGCTACAGTTCAAAGGACGATTTGAGTAATATTGCTTATTGACAAAATAGATGCTATTTAAATATTTACCAATTAGGTAAGACTAAATTTCTTCAGGACTGAAGTGTAGCTATTCAAAAAAATTGAAATTTAGTAGTCGAATGGGCTTCAAATTCAGGGTTGTTGTGTTACGCTAAAATATAGGAATTATAAATTTTTCAGATATTCACACCCCAAAAGTAAGTCACTTGCTAAGTGATTTTACTGCATCAGTGGTGTGAGTCTAAAATAATTAGTCGTAGCTTAGATTAAAGGAATTATTCCTTTGATTTTTCCTACGATATGCAAAACTCCTGGTTTGGAGCTATGCGATACCCATATGGGAGCCGCTACACGTCTTCAGTGCACGTTGAGCGCAAGCATTGCTCTTTTCACAGCAGTGTGAGCAAAAATAACGCAGATCAAGTAGACCGCTGAGAATCGTAGTTTTAGATTGCTAAATGGCAATCTAACTGCTGTGGGATCTATGGTCTGCAAGAAGTCGCATCAAACAATAAATTCTTTGTCCGTAGAGAATTTCATCTCTATAGGTAATTTTACCATAGGAAACTACAGCGATCAAGAATGCACTTGGTTGGCTGAGGTTCTACTAATTTTATGGAATTTTGTATTCGTTTGAAAAGCTGCTAGTAGAACAATGATTTACGGAAGTATACCTATGATGATTTTTATTTTAGCGTCTGGATATTTGTTCACGGTCTACCTGTTATTAGCGCTGGCAAAGCGAACGGGTACAAAGAATGTTCCTACAATTTTCCCTTCATCTGCCGAAGGAAAACACAAGCAAGAGATATCAGTAAGGGCAAAAGTGACTGAAGCAGTTAATAGTCAATAGTCATTTGTCCTTCATTCTTCGTCATTTATCATTTGTTTTGATTAAAGGACTAAGAACTAACACCGATTACCTGTGAGGTCGCATAGAACAAGGGGCTTAAGCCCCTTGTCTCACTAAGCCTAATTTTGTACAGTTTCACAAAGAATTGGTATAAGGACAAATTAGTTTTATTGGAGTTGGGAAATAGCGGTATCGGTGAAGCAAACCTCTTCAACCATTGGGGTATAGCCTAGCCATTGCACTCCTGACTGAGAAAACTGTTGCGGACACCCGCTGACGGCGAAGCGAGTTGGCAGTGGTAAGTGGGTATTTTTTAAGCTTAATAAGTCTAGCTCTTGGGCACAAGCTGCCACAACATGAACAGCTGGATCAACTAGTTGGACTTGAGAGGGGAGGAGCGATCGCAATACTGGTGTAAGGTGGGGATAATGGGTACAGCCATGAACTAAAGTGTCAATTTCCTGTTCTAGTAAAGGCTCTAGATAGGCTCGTGCGACTTCAGCAGTATAGGGGTCGTGAATGCGGTTTTGTTCGATGAGTGGCACAAACTCTGGGCATCCAACTTGCCAGACTTGGACATCAGGAGCAATTTCGAGTATGGCGTGCTTATAAGCATTACTCTTAGCCGTAGCTGGAGTAGCAATTACACCAATCCGCTTTCCTTGCTGCACCGCAGCTTTTGCACCTGGTAGAATTACTCCCAAAATAGGTATGTTGAATTCCTGACGCACGGTTTCTAGGGCTAGGGCAGAACTGGTGTTGCAAGCCATAATTACCATTTTTACCTGCTGCTGTTGTAGCCAGGTAAGAATTTCACGCGTAAATTGTAAAATTTCTGCTTGTGAACGAATTCCATAAGGAAGTCGAGCTGTATCCCCAAAGTAAATAATTGATTCATTGGGGAGTTGCCGATATAGTTGTCGCAGTACCGTCAGTCCACCCACACCACTGTCAAAAATACCTATTGGGGCACGTTGGGGTTCTTGAGCAGAAAAATCATCAAGATTAGCTTCAAAGATCGAAGATGAATACACAGGCAGATATTAATTTAGGTTTTGGGATTTAAAATACAGAATTTAGCAGACAATTTGCTAATTGACCACTAAATTCTGAATGCCAAAGGAGTCTAAATACCACCTTTTTAATTAGTAATTTGTACTATATTAGCGCTGTAAGTATTTTAGAATGCCACGAGCGATCGCTTCTGCCATACGATTTTGATACTCTGGTGTTCCCAATCTGGGATTATCCTCGTAACCACTCATATAGCCTGTTTCCACTAAAATTGAGGGCATAGAGCTTTTTCTGAGAACATAGAATCTAGCTTTGCGGGTTCCCCGGTCTTTAATGGTAGGGATGTCTTGGAGAATGGAATTGCGAACTACTTCAGCCAAAGCATAACCACTTTCGTAATAATACACTTCTAACCCATTCACATCAGGACGACGATCAACCGAATTAGCGTGAATACTGACAAACAAAGTCGCATTAACTCGCTCGGCGATGTCTACCCGTCCCTGAAGTTCTACGAAAAAGTCAGCATCCCGCGTTAGCACTGCTTGTACACCATTTTGCTCTAAAATGGCTGCTACCCTTTTACCAATAGGCAGGATTACATCCTTTTCTAACAGTCCGCCCAGACCAGGAGCACCTGAGTCTTTTCCACCATGTCCTGGGTCAATCACAACTAGTAATTTGCCTCTGGGAACCGAGGGGCGCGGCTGTGGTTGAGAGATAGGACGGGGATTATCTATGGGGTTTGGGAATTGGCCTTGGTTAGACGATGGCAGAGGAGGTAAAGCAATAGGGGGTGTGACACTAGCAGAGCGTTGTAATTGTAAAGCCAAAAGCTGGTCACCAAGCTGGTTGAGTTCCCCAATTTGTACTCCAGCTGCTGGTTGAACCAAGACAGTGACAGTATTGGACTGTTGTGGTTGCAGGCGGACTCGCAGGATAGGGCTATTAGCATTAAAAGTCGGGCCTGTAACTTTGGGAGCTAACTGAGCATTGTTGATGGAAATGCGGTACAGACCCGAAGTTCTATCCCAACCTCCTATAGCAGATAAAGCTTGGTCGGATCTAATCAACAGTTGTGTACCATTATTAGCCAGTTCCACAGACTGAATGGTAGCAGGTGAGGTGTTAGTAGATGATATAGGGCGTGGACTATTACCTCCAGGAAACTGGGCAACGCCACGACTGGGCAAAACCACAAAACCACCAACACTGCTAGTAGTTGCTCGCCAATTTTGACTATTTTCGTCCACCTGTAAAGTCATGCGAACAACAGATGGGCTTGTTTGCAGTTGGCTAAACTGAATGCGGCTGACACCATAGCGATTAATCGACAAATCGCGCTGTTCTAGACTTGGTGATAAAGTAGCGTCAGCAATATCGATGTTAATTGCCCTTTGATCGTTGCTACGATTTACCTGAATCTGAGGATTACCACCATTGGTGCGGATGAAAAAACCATCACCTGTGACTTGTAAGTTATCAATTTGAGTAACCCTGGCGGCAACCATTCCATTTTTAGGTGGATTGACAGGACTTGTTGTCACCACGTTGTAAATATTTCTTGGTGAGAAGACTGGTGGAGATGTTCTCGGTGAAGTTTCTGTTGCTATAGCTTGCTCTTGTTGCCCACCAGTATTTATTGAGGGTACATTTTCAGCTTCTGGCGTAGGTAATTGCACCATCCAGCGTTCACGAAGTGTCCCCGCAGGGGATTCGCCAGTTCTGCCAACAAATTGTACTCTCTTAGGGTCAAAAGTATAACCAGGAGTTAGTTCAACGACTATGCGTGTTGTTTGTTCGTCAAATTGCCCAACACGGATAGCGCGAATTGCACCGCCCACCTGTTGGGTTAGCTGCGTACGCTCAAATGTGGTTCCTGGCAAATCTATTACCAAACGAGTGGGGTTAAAAATTAATTGTGCTTGGGGTTGAACATTCCCTAATGTATTAATTTCCAGCCTGTTTTGATTGGCATCAAAACGCCAAGATTCCAGTTTCGCGGCCATTGCCGGCGACGATAACATGAAGATAGTCCCAATAGTACTGGATAGTAACCAGCGTAATTTCACAGTCTTTTCTCCTAATTCACATTCATGGGAGCCGTTAATATCTCAACATATTGGCAAATCCTCACACCGTCACCGCGCACACTTGAGTTTTGCGCTGTTATTAAGACACAGCTAATGGCGTAAAATATAGCACGCTCCTCTGATTTTGCCATGCCATTAGCTTAGATAAGTTTGACTTGCAAAGCATCAGATGACAATAACAAAGAAGCTACTCCTGTCCCGCCGCAAGAATACTTAAATTGTTTTACTACTAAATTGGATAAAAATGGTCAAGATTAGATGTATTTACTCAATAATTTAGACTAAATTACTTATCTTCTCTTTAGATACTGAAGGATGCCACGAGCGATCGCATCTGCCATTTGATTTTGGTAAGCGGAGCTTCTGAGTTTCGCGTTATCATCTCGACCGGTCAAATAACCTGTTTCTACGAGAATCGAAGGCATAGAACTTTTTCTGAGAACAAAAAATCTGGCTCGCCGCACTCCCCTATCTCTGACATTTATATTTTGGAGAATACTGTTATGGACAGTGCGAGCTAGACCCAAACCACTATCGTAATAATATGTTTCTAAGCCACTGACATCAGAACGGCCTGGGCCAACTGCATTAGCGTGAATACTAACAAAGACATCAGCATTCGCCCGCTCTGCTAATTGCACGCGTCCCGGAAGGGTAACGAAATAGTCAGAATCCCGCGTCATAACTACTTGTACGCCATTTTGCTGCAAGACCTGAGCTATTCTTTTGCTAATAGGCAGTATTACATCTTTTTCTCGTAATCCTCCAAGACCTACTGCTCCAGGGTCTTTACCGCCATGTCCGGGGTCAATGAGAACCACCACTCGCCCATTGCTAACTCGGCGCTGTGGTTGTGTTGGAGGCTGGGGATTGGGATTGTTTGGGTCTGGGAATGGGCCCCGGTTTGGTGGTGGTAGCGGAGGTAAAGCAAAGGGGGGTCTGCCGGGGGGGGTTGCAACGATTCGACGAGAGCCTTGTATTGGTAAAGCCAAAAGCTGGTCGCTAATTTTCTGGGGTTGCCCAAGTTGCACTCCGGCTGCTGGTTGAACTAAGACAACGACTGTATTAGGTTCTTGGGGTTGCAGACGTACCCGGAGAATGGGGCTATTGGGAGCAAAAGTAGGGCCTGTAACTCTGGGAGCTAACTTTGCATTGGTAATTGTGACGCGGAACAGACCTGATGATCTATCCCAACTTCCTGTGGCAGATAAAGTTTGGTCGCCTCTAATTAGCAGTTGTGTGCCATTATCAGCCAGTTGCACAGACTCAATTGTAGCTGGCGAGTTGTTCGCAGATGCTCTGCTGGGAAGGGAAACAGGTTCTGACTGATTGTCAAAATTATTACTTCCAGGCAATCTGACAACGCGACTGGGCAGAACCACCAAACCACCACCGTTACTATTAGTTGCTCGCCAGTCTGGGCTATTTTTATCTACCCGTAAAGTCAAACGGACACCAGGAGGTTGGGTTTGTAATCGGGTGAATTCGACGCGGCTAATACCATGTTTGTTAACGGGTATATTATTCGCAAGACGTGGTGATAAAGATGCGCTAGAGATATCCATGAAGATGGTAGCGCGATCGCGACTGCGAATTACCTGAATCGGAGGATTGCTACCACTAGTGCGGATGAACAACCCATCGCCTGTTACTTGTAAGCTCTCAAGTTGAGTCGCCCCTCGTGTAGTAGTGGCAACCCTTGAAATATTAGGTTGCGGCTCAGAGTCTGGGGTAACAACAGTGTAAGCACTTCTAGGAGATGAGGTGGGAGATGAGGTGGCAGGTGAGGCTACTCTATCAACTTCTGGTCTAGGTAATTGCACCGTCCAGCGATCGCCAGTTGTACCAACAAATTGCACTCGTTTGGGGTCTAAAGTATAACCAGGTGTCAGTTCGACAACTATACGTGTTGTTTCTGTATCAAACTGCCCAACACGGATCGAACGAATTCCACCGCCCACCTGTTGGGTTATTTGTGGACGCCCAAATGTGGTTCCTGGTAAATCAATTACCAGCCGAGTCGGGTTAAAAATTAGTTGTGCCTGGGGTTGAACTGCTCCCACAGTATTAATTTCCAGCCTGTTTTGATTGGCATCAAAGCGCCAAGATTCTAGTCTCGCGGCCATTGCAGGCGACGATAGCATGAAGATAGTTCCAATAGTGCTGGGTAGTAGCCAGTGTAATTTCACAGTCCTTTCTCCTAATTCACGTTCATGGGAGCCGTCAATATCTCAACTCATTGGTAAATCATCACACCGTCGCCACCTAAACTTAAACTTTGATGCCTTTTGTGATTTTTTAAGTTGGTATAAATCAGTTATCAGGTTTCATATTGGGATTAAATCTCCATGTGAAATCTTCCACCTTTAGAGGTAGGAACTCTTACTCATAAGGAAGCTAGAAAACTAATAACTGATAACCGTTCACTGATAACTGTTTTTTGTTTTTTGCCATCAATGCACTAAATAAATAATTCCCATTACTGTCAGATGATCTAGCAAGATTTATGGGTGTTACTCCCCAATTACCTAGAAAATATTCAGATAAAGGCCCACAAGCCAAGGGAGACTGGAAATAAGTAACATTCCGAATGCTGGTAGAAATTATAAACAAACGATTATTCTACAATCACACGGGACGGAAATTTGGGGAGAGAAGTTTCCACTGCACAATCGTCAAATCTTCAAAGCTTAGTGATAGTACTTACTTCAGAGTCCTGAGTTCTGAGCGAAAATTACTCAGAACTCAGTAATAATTACCCAAGACTTTGATTAGCGATCGCTAGATTCTGGGGTTACTTCCAAATTGCCACTGTCATTTGATGCTGGTACCCTCAACTGAGGTGGTTCAATTACCAACGAAGTTCCAGAGGAACCATCTAAAACCAGTTGCTCTGAGCCTGCATCCACAGTTTTTGGGTCTGGAAATACAAATCGTAACAAAGGAGGGGCTAAAAAGGTTGTCAAGATAACCATCATGATGATTGCTGCCCCTAGTGGTTTTGAGAGAGCGCCACTAGCAGCACCGACACCAGCAAATACTAATCCAACTTCCCCTCTGGGAATCATCCCCACACCAATCGCTAAACGGTTGATTCCCGGTTGACCAAACACGCTTAAGCCTGTGATTACTTTACCGAGAATGGCTACTATGATCAGGAAAGTTGCCATAATTAGACCTTCTCGATTGTCGGGAATTGCTGGGTTTAAAACTCCCAAATCGGTTTTTGCCCCAACAGTCACAAAGAAAATTGGCACTAACATATCGGCAATGGGACAGACTTGCCTTTGCAGTTCTTTGCGTTTATCTGTCTCTTCCAAGACTAAACCCGCCGCAAAAGCTCCTAGAATTGCTTCTAAGTGGATGACAGCAGCAAGATATGCCATAGCAAAAGCAAAGATGAATGCTGGTATTACCAGCCCACCGCGTGTTTTGAGTTGATCCGCGATCGCCACAAAGGACTTATTGAAAACATTGCCTAGTAAGATTGCTCCCAAAATAAAACCAGTGGCGCTGATAATCAAATAAATGACTTTGCTTACATCCACCACGCCATCTTTAGCTAGACTAGCAACTACCGCTAAAACGATGATTCCTAATACATCGTCAATTACGGCAGCACCCAAAATAATCTGCCCTTCTTTAGAATTGAGTCGCCCCAACTCTGACAGCACCTTAGAAGTAATTCCAATACTAGTGGCAGTCAAAGCCGCCCCGGCAAAAATTGCAGGTACAGCACTAATACCAAACAAAGTCATCAGTCCCACAGTACCAGCGGCAAAGGGTACTACTACCCCGACTATTGCGACAACTGTGGCTTGGATACCAACTGCCATTAAATCTTTTAAGTTCGACTCCAAGCCGATTTCAAACAGCAGGATGATCACACCCAATTCTGCCAAAACAGAAACGACCTCAGACTGGGCTGCAAACACAGATGGTGTGGCTTCAGGAGTTAAACCAGCAGTGATTTGAAGGAAGGACATGATCAAAGAGTTAGAACTGTCTGTGCTGCCTTCTGGAAACACTAAAAGGTGGAAAACAGAGATGCCAACTACCACACCACCTACTAGTTCGCCTAAAACGGGCGGCAAACCCACTTTATTTGATAACTCTCCACCAACTTTGCTGGCGAGATAAATGACTACTAAGCTTAGTAGCACTGCTGCTACTACCATTGAACTGTCTACGGCTTCTGTTGCAGTAGCCAGCAGAGGAAAAGAGAAGTTGATTGGATCTAACAAATGCATGGGTTCTGTGAAAATCCTTCTCTTTGATTTTGACGCGTTTCTGAAAAACGTCTATCTATGGAGACGCTATTGGCAGCTTAGTCAAAATAATTTGTACCATTTGTCAACTCAATCAAGCGCTGCCAGAAAACTTCCCAAACCGGGACTACAGACAGTCTAGGAAGCCTAGCAATTCAAATTCTGTGAATTTATTGTCCTGTTTGATTTGAACTCGTGTGATGGGTTGGTGTATTCTTCGTAATCTCCAAAAAGGTTAGTGTAATTTTTTTAGTTTCAAAAAATGTAACCATTTTAGCTTTTGACTATGGCAGTGTCAAAGTAAGAACATACAAATCGTATCTAGCGATCGCACTTGAGTTATGAAAAACTTGTAGTGGCTGTTAACTCTTAACAGCCACCAGAAGATTGCTACATACGCTTAATAAAAACATCTGTGGATACTTTGAGGAGTGCAAATTTTATGACTAGAGCCGCTTTATCCGGTTCTAAGTTTCCCAATGGAAACTTGTGGAAAATACTGCCTTTAGCAATGCTTTTATGTATAAATTTTACACTACCTGCATTGGCACAAGAAAAACAAAAATTGTGGCGAACCCTTAGTGTCAGTGGTCGCGGAGTGGAAACAATTCCTACAACCCTGGCACAAATCAGTTTAGGAGTAGAAATTCAGGGGAAAACAGCACAGGAGGTACAGCAAGAAGCCGCTCGCAGGTCATCGGCTGTAGTTGCGTTCCTCAAGAGCAAAAATGTTGAAAAATTACAAACTACTGGTATCCGGCTCAACCCAGTTTACAGCTATACCAATAATGTGCAGAAGATTACGGGCTATGCTGCCAATAACACCGTAAGTTTTAGTATTCCTGTTGAGCAAGCTGGGACATTATTGGATGATGCAGTGAAAGCGGGTGCGACACAAATTAACGGCATTAGTTTTGTTGCGAATGATGAAGCGATCGCTGCTGCTCAAAAACAAGCATTAAAAGAAGCTACCCAAGATGCCCAGCAGCAAGCTGATGCTGTTTTTAGTGCCTTGGGTTTAAAACCCAAAGAAGTGGTGAGCATTCAAGTTAATAATGCTACTCCGCCTCCACCACCACCCATGTTTTTACGGGCTGAGGCTGCAAAGGTAGCTGATGCTTCCACCCCTGTTGTTGGTGGTGAACAGGAAGTAGAAGCATCGGTGACGCTGCAAATTAGTTATTAGTCATTAGTCATTGGTCATTAGCATTACTAAGAACTAATGACCAATGACCAATTAAAAATGTTCTGAAGACATATCTCCTGTACCGCCCTCTCCATCGCGCTTAGAGCCTAATAAATCTAGTTGGTCTACTCTAATAATGGGTGTAGAACGGTTTGCTCCTGTTTGGCGATCGCTCCATGTGTCAAACTTCAAGGAACCTTTTATGCCAATTAGGCTTCCCTTACGCACATAATTACCTGCTACCTCAGCCGTCTTATCCCATAATTCCAGAGTGAACCAGTCAGGTTCATCGCTGTTGCGCGATCGTCTTTTCACCGCTAGTGTCAATCTACACTTAACGCTACCAGATTCAAAATATTTTATATCAGGGTCGCTGCCTACACGACCAACAAGGGTGACAATATTGATACTCATATGCGTTACCTCTTAGTACATGCGTACTTAGTAATTTAGACTTTCATCATAGCGAATTGTGAAACACTTGAAAATAATGTGTTAAACAGTTAACAATATAGTGGACTTGAAAATTTATACATACTACTTGGAGAAACACATAAAAGTATACGGATATACTAAGCTAACCAGAGAATATCAAAAAATAGAGGCCTGAGACATAGTAAATATTCCTGGGAATCATATAAAAATATAGTCTAGTTTACTCAACTCAGGATACAAACTTAATCGAATCAACTCTTACCGTTGTAGTCAAGAAGTATCGCACATAGGGGGCTTAGAGACGCGTGGGTATTTTTAGGAACTTTCGCACATCATGGGATATGGGTATCGACCTCGGTACTGCTAACACCCTGGTTTATGTATCTGGTAAAGGTATTGTACTGCAAGAGCCTTCTGTAGTTGCTATTGATGTCAACGAAAAGGTAGCACTAGCAGTAGGAGAAGAAGCCAAAAAAATGCTCGGTCGCACACCTGGAAACGTGATTGCCCTCCGCCCCTTGCGCGATGGTGTAATCGCTGATTTCGATATAGCCGAGCTGATGCTGAAAAGCTTTATTCAGCGTGTAAATGAAGGTAAATCCTTAATTTTACCCCGGATTGTCATTGGTATTCCCAGTGGTGTCACAGGAGTAGAAAGGCGAGCTGTAATGGATGCAGCTCACCAAGCAGGAGCAAGAAAAGTTTATTTAATTGATGAACCTGTAGCTGCGGCCATTGGTGCAGGACTACCTGTTGCCGAAGCAACTGGCAACATGATCATCGATATTGGTGGTGGGACAACAGAAGTTGCAGTGCTGAGCCTTCAGGGTACGGTAATCAGCGAATCAGTACGCATTGCTGGAGATGAACTAACTGAATCGATCATTCAGTATATTAAAAAAGTTCATAACTTAGTCATTGGTGAACGAACTGCCGAGGATATCAAGATTCGGATGGGTTCTGCTTATCCTACCAATGATGATAATGATGCCATGATGGAAGTCCGAGGCTTACACCTGCTTTCTGGTCTACCGCGAACTGTAACGATCAAAGGGCCAGAAATCCGTGAAAGCATGTTGGAACCACTATCAGTAATTATAGAAGCTGTGAAGCGGACACTGGAACGTACACCTCCAGAATTGGCAGCAGACATCATTGACAGAGGTATTATGTTAGCTGGTGGTGGTGCTTTGCTCAAAGGCATAGATACCTTAATTAGCCATGAAACAGGGATTGTCACCCACATTGCCGCTGATCCTCTCTGCTGTGTTGTGCTGGGAACAGGTCGTGTGTTAGAAAACTTTAAACAGTTGGAACGAGTTGTCACGGAAAGCTCTCGTAATATGTAACAAAAAAAATATCAGACTTGAGTTCTATTTGAGTTCTATTTGGGTTTTATATAAATAGAATCCAAGTAGAACTTAATTTATATAAGTATGCAAAGGTATATATGGTAACAATACGGCGTTGGTGGGATCGTAAAGGGTTGCAAATCGGGTTGTTAGCTCTAATAGTTGGTAGTGCTTGGATATTGCGACAGACTCAAGGTGAACTAGTGCTTGAAACATACCATGCAATTACCCGTCCTTTAGAGATGTTGCAGTCAGGGCCAACTCGAGAAGAACGTCTCAGAGATGCCCGAATATTGGAATTGCAAACCCGTATAGTAGATTTGGAAAGTCAAAAGACAAAGCTACAAGATTTATTAGGCTATGTAGAAAAAGAACCACTGGCATCACGGCCAATTCCAGCACGGGTGGTAGGACGTAGTGCTGACCAGTGGTGGCAACAAGTTACTCTGAATCGCGGTGCAAATGCAGGTATTCAGGAAGGCTTTATAGTCAAGGCAGATGGCGGATTGGTGGGTCTGGTGGAAAGTGTAACTCCCAATACTAGCCGCGTGTTGTTAATCAGTGACCTCAAGAGTCAAGTGGGTGTATCAGTTAGCCGCACAGCAGCTAAAGGTGTTTTGCGAGGAGATTCTTC
This sequence comes from Nostoc sp. NZL, assembly GCF_015714705.1. NCBI lineage: Bacteria > Bacillati > Cyanobacteriota > Cyanophyceae > Nostocales > Nostocaceae > Nostoc > Nostoc sp. NZL. Next base: position 45,962 of record NZ_WBKL01000024.1, read on the forward strand.
TGCGGAAGCTGTGCTGGAGTTTTATGAAAAAGTCCCAAATGTCAAAGTAGGAGATTTAGTTTCCACATCTACTTATAGTCAGAAATTTCCATCTGGCTTGGCAGTTGGACGAATCAAGTCACTGGATTTAAAGAAACTTCCCGCATCAGTGGCGAAAATTGAGCTTTTTCCGCCAATCCGGTCTCTGGATTGGGTAGCTGTTTATCCAAAGCTAGACAACCAAGAGTTGGAAACTCAAAAGTCGGCAAATCAAGTGCCGCAAAAGTCTAAGTAAATTCTTTGAGAAAATCCATAGAAAAATGAAGATTCCTGCATTTGGTGGTAGCAGGCAGAAAAAGCCAAAATCGTCAGAGCGAAAATCGAAATTCCAAATCCAGCCGCTTTCTCGTTGGCATCCCGGTGTCCGTCAGTTGTTGGGTTGGATAGTAACGGCTAGTTCTGTACTGTTATGTTTACTGTTATTGCCAACCCGCTTACCAGGTATGGAATTATTGGGAATTGGCCCTAACTGGCTGTTAATTTGGGTGGTAGTTTGGAGTGTGAAGCGCACGGTGTTTGCCGGAGCATTGGCAGGTATAGTTCTGGGGCTACTTCAAGATTCAATGACATCACCTAATCCTACTCATGCTCTCAGTTTAGGTATAGTGGGAATCTTAACTGGTCTGCTCCAAAAGCAGCGTTTTATCGAAGAAGATTTTATTTCGATTGCTGTAATTGTTTTTGGTATGGCAGTTTTGGCAGAAACTATCTTTGGGTTGCAATTAACTTTGATAGGCGATCGCAAGGTCACAGATATTTGGACATATTACCAGCGTGTTGCCCTAGCTTCTGCCATTCTTAGTAGTCTGTGGGCACCAGTAGTCTATTATCCCCTAAATCGTTGGTGGCAGCGGATGAAATTGTTGGAGCAATAAAAAAAGCGAGTTAGGAGTTAAGAAGGGGATAAGTTACAGGTGACAGTAAAGAAAATTATCCTCTTTACCCTGTAATCTAAATTTTTATGGAATTTGGGCAGGCTCCAGCAATATAGATTCAAGCTACATTGAATCAAACAACACCGTATCATGGTAGTTGGTAGCATCTATGTTTGATGCTTTCTTTTTTTGCCTTCAAAAATATCAGGTAAGTCATCTTTTGATTTCCTGATGGCAGAATATGGAAGCTTTCACTGATTAACCTAGTTGGAGAACGCTGATGTCAAAGGAAAGAAAAAGTAATAAAGAAGCTAAAAAACCTAAAAAAGATCCCAAAGACAAAAAGGAGAAAAAAGACCCAAACAAATAGGACGATTTAGGTAAATACCTTTAGCGAAGACCAAGAGTTGCATTTCTTTAAATTGACAATACTTTGTCCAGTAGCCTTGAATAGGAGAAATTATTGTCAAAAATTTATTCACCCTTGGTCAAGCCTCAAAATTTGATAATTTAGGTTAGAACGTGCGATTGCAACTAAATTAGGCAGGAGTAAACTTTAACGAAACCCCATTCATGCAATAGCGCTTGCCAGTAGGTGCAGGGCCGTCATCAAAAACGTGACCCAGATGACCACCACAACGACTACAATGCACTTCAGTTCTGGTCATAAATAACGACCGATCTACAGTCATAGCGATCGCACCTTCAATCGGGTTAAAAAAGCTAGGCCAGCCAGTACCACTGTTAAATTTGGTATCAGATGTAAACAGTGGCTGTTCACACGCAGCACAATAATAAGTACCATTGTTGTATTCCTTATCCAATGGGCTGGTGTGAGGGCGTTCAGTTCCGTGTTTACGCAATACACGAAACTGTTCTGGCGTTAAAATCGTGCGCCATTCTTCTTCAGGTTTAGTAATTTCAAATCCACTCTTAGAAGTTGTCATCGCTTCTGGCCCCCATTTGATATACCTTGATAACAATGCTGTGCCGACTATTACTGCACTAGCCTGTAAAAAATACCGTTTGTCCATATATCTATTATTTTCTATTTTCTGCTTTACTGGCCAATCAACTCCAGTACGGGATTCCCTACATCAATAACTATAATCAGCGATGTCTGACGACAAGCCGCTTTGCATCTACGCTCTGCATTAGCCCTGATAAACTCATTAAAATTAGCTAAGAAACAACAAAATATTATCCAATGTTCAGATCAAATTGACCTAATGTTGGACGGTACATCTAGATATTCTGCATAGATTGCAGAATGATCAGGTTCTGATTAGAAGTGTTGGCTAACTCATGGATCTAGTGTAGTGATGCTTAATCATCATCTTCATCAGTGGTTGTCAGATTCTGAGTAGTCCCCTGTTTACCCCGATTCGTCAAAAATACAAATGCGCGATTGAGACGCTTTACACCACTTAGGGTAATCAGGGTCAGTAGCCCTCCCAATAATCCCATTTGCCATAGACCACAACCGATCGCAGCCCCCAACCCGGCCGCTGTCCAGACACAGGCAGCAGTAGTTAAATTTTTTACTTTTGGCGCAGCAGATTTTCTAGGAGACTCTTGTAAAATCAATCCGGCTCCGAGAAATCCTATCCCGGTAGCTACACCTTGAATTGTACGACTCAGTGCATTGGTGGCATCATAAACACTGCCTCCCTCAGCCTGTAAAGGAATCATCACGAATAGTGCTGCTCCCATACTCACAAGCATGAATGTTCTCATCCCTGCTGGTCTACCCCCTTGCTGACGGTTAAATCCAATCAAGCAACCAACCAGGAGTGCCAAAGATAATCTCAATGCTATATGTGGCCAATCGTTGGCAGTAATAAACATCGGCCCCATTGCCTTATTTCTCCTAGAGACAGAACGGAATTTTGCACTTATTGCCAGTGGGCTGGATAGTTACCCACCTTCGTAGCCAAAAACCTAAACCTAAGTACAGCAAATCAATAGGTTTGACGTATATTAAGATTAATTTAACAGAAGGTTATGGATAAGTAAACTAATATACACAAAGCTGCCATTGCTGTATTCCTCCTAGAGATAGAAGGAAGCAGCACTTCGGCTCCCTTCCCTACGGGACGCTACGCGTAGCGTCCCGTAGGGAAGATGAACAGTAGAGCGATGCCTACGGCGGGCTACGCCTACGCTAGTGGTCAACAAGCCAATCTCCAAGGTACTATCTCAACATTCAGGATGGTAAGCTGCTGTTTCCACCGTTCAGAAGCCATATCCGCCCTTGTGGTTTGGCAGTTCTTCTCCCATCGCTCAAAAAATTGCTGCCAAGCATGTAGATGTCTATCTAACTTGGGGGGAACCATCGGTGCAAATAGGTGAGAAGGTTGCATCAGTTCGGAGACTTGCAGAAACAGAAGGCCGGACTTTGCGATTTGGCATTCGCCTACATGTGATTGTGCGCGAAACCGAGAGTGAAGCTTGGATGCGGCGAATCAATTGATTAAGTATGTAGATGACGAAGCGATCGCTAAAGCCCAAAAAGCTTATGCTCGGATGGATTCAGTTGGACAACGCCGGATGACTCAATTAAACCACGGTAATCGTGAGGCATTAGAGATAAGCCAGAACCTGTGGGCGGGAGTCGGTTTGGTACGGGGTGGTGCGGGAACAGCCTTAGTAGGTGATCCTCAAACCGTAGCGGACAGGATATTGGAATATGCAGATTTAGGCATTGAGTCCTTTATCCTCTCTGGCTATCCCCACCTAGAAGAAGCTTATCGAGTCGCAGAACTTCTATTTCCCCATTTGCCTTTAAAGAATCTGCCGACAGTGGAGAAGCAACATGTCTTGAGTCCATTTGGCGAGATTGTGGCAGCTGATTACAAGCTGGCGTTGGCGCAACCCGCCGTAGGCATCGCTCCCCATATTGAAGCCACCGTGTATTAATCGCTTTTTTGGTCAGGTTAGCCAGTAAATTAGATGTAGGGTGTCAAAAAATAAACTTAATGAAAGCGATGTCTAACGACAGGCCGAAAGGCGTCTGCGCTTCTGAACTTGCATCTATCGTCGGCGAAGAAAATGCTGTTTGCCTTTGGGAAAAAATCGAACTCGGTCAGCAAAAACTTATTCAAAAGGCTATAGCTTCTGGAAAGCTTCCCAGTTGTATTGTCTATCCTCGTACCCAAGAACAGCTAGCCGCAGTCATTGCCACAGCTCACACAAATAACTGGCGTGTCCTCCCCTGTGGTAGTGGTAGTAAACTCAGCTGGGGTGGTTTAGCCAAGGGCGTTGATATTGTAGTTAGTACAGAATGCATCAACCAAGTGATTGAACACGCCGTTGGCGATCTAACTGTCACTGTACAAGCTGGGATGAAATTCTCTGATCTGCAAGCACTTTTGGCAAAGTCGCGGCAATTTCTCGCCCTTGACCCCACAGCATCAGAATTGGCAACTATTGGCGGTATTGTTGCCACAGGTGATACAGGTTCTCTGCGACAACGTTATGGTAGTGTGCGCGACCAGTTGCTAGGTATTACCTTTGTGCGTGCTGATGGACAAATCGCCAAAGCTGGCGGAAGAGTAGTCAAAAATGTCGCTGGATATGACTTGATGAAGTTGTTTACTGGGTCTTACGGCACATTAGGCTTTATTAGTCAACTAACTTTTAGGGTTTATCCGCTACCAGAGGCATCGGGGACGGTGGTACTAACTGGTAAAGCTGAGACTGTATCTCAAGCGGCTGATATTCTTCGAGGTTCGGCGTTAACACCAGTCCAAGCTGATTTGCTATCAACTAAATTGGTGTCTAGTTTAGGTTTGGGTCAAGGATTGGGGTTAATTGCCCGTTTTCAAAGTATTAGTGAGAGTGTTAAAGAACAGTCAAACCGAGTTTTGGAAGTAGGGCAAAAGTTAGGTTTAAATGGGGCAATTTTTGCAGATGATGATGAAGCCAATCTATGGCAGAGATTGCAAGAACAAATCCATACTACTGCTACAGAATCTGTAATTACCTGCAAAATAGGAGTGTTACCTACTGCTGCTATGGAGATTTTGAATCAGGTAGAGTTGGGTTTAATTCATATTGGTAGTGGTTTAGGTTTGTTACAATTAGAGGATAAAAATCAAGTATTGAAAATACGCGATGAGTTATGCTCCGCTGGAGGCAATCGCACTCAAGCTAATAGAGGTTTTTTAACAATTCTGGAAGCACCAGTGGCGGTTAAAGAACAAATAGATGTTTGGGGCTACACGGGGAATGCTTTGCCATTGATGCGCCGTATTAAGGAACAGTTTGATAGTAAGAAAATTTTAAGTCCTGGTAGGTTTTTGGGTGGGATTTAGTTTTAACGTAGACTCGCAGAGGCTTGCCGCAGGCTACCGCAGAGACACTGAGGACGCTGAGATAGAGAGGGGAAAAAATTATGCAAGTTTCAGAAAATTCTGTTAATAATACGGCTAGTTTAAAGAATTTGAAGGGGTTTGATGAGAATCATCCGCCTGACCCAAAGTTGATTGATAGTTGTGTACATTGTGGATTTTGTCTTTCGACTTGTCCCAGTTATCGGGTGCTAGGTAAGGAGATGGATTCACCTAGAGGACGCATCTATTTAATGGATGCAATTAATGAGGGTGAGATTGCTTTAAATACGGCAACTGTAGAACATTTTGATTCTTGTTTAGGCTGTCTTGCTTGTGTGAGTACTTGTCCTTCGGGTGTGCAGTATGACAAGTTGATTTCTGCAACTCGTCACCAAGTTGAACGAAATTATCCTCGCAGTTTGCCAGATCAATTTTTTCGTCAATTGATATTTTCTTTGTTTCCTTATCCCAACCTTTTACGGGTTTTATTAGTTCCGTTGTTGGTTTATCAAAAGTTGGGATTTGCTAAATTCTTTCGGGCTACAGGTTTACTCAATAAAATATCCCCTCGTTTGGCAGCAATGGAATCAATTCTGCCAGAAATTACACTTAAATCCTTTCAAGATAATTTGCCTACTGTAATTCGGGCCCAAGGTGAGAAGCGCTACCGAGTCGGGGTAATTTTGGGATGCGTGCAACGGCTATTTTTCTCTCCTGTGAATGAAGCAACAGTGCGGGTTTTAACAGCGAATGGTTGTGAAGTTGTGATTCCAAAATCTCAAGGATGTTGTGCAGCGCTTCCCGAACACCAAGGACAAACAGAACAGGCGAAAGCTTTAGCAAGGCAGATGATTGATAGTTTTGCTAACACTAATGTAGATTTTGTGATTATCAATGCTGCTGGTTGTGGTCATACTTTGAAGGAATACGGTCATATTTTAGAAGATGACCCAGAGTATCGGGAAAAAGCGAATAATTTTGCGACTAAGGTTAAAGATGCTCAAGAGTTTTTGGCAACTGTTGGGTTAACAGCAAAACTTTCGCCACTGACTGATAAACCCTTGAGTTTAGTTTATCAAGATGCTTGTCATTTATTGCATGGACAAAAGATTAGCGTGCAACCGCGTCAGGTGTTGCGACAAATTCCAGGAGTGAAGTTGAGAGAACCAATAGACGCGGCTTTATGTTGTGGCAGCGCTGGGGTTTATAATATGCTGCAACCGGAAGTTTCTGAGGAATTGGGTCGGCAAAAAGTGCAGAATTTGTTGAATACTGGTGCTGAGTTAATTGCTTCTGCTAATCCGGGGTGTACTTTGCAAATTACGAAGCATTTACAGTTGCAAGGTAAGAAGATTTCAGTTATTCACCCGATGGAGTTGTTGGATTATTCGATTCGCGGTGAAAAGTTGGAATTGTAGACATGATTCTAGACAATGAATCATAAATTTATTTTATAGCGATCTCATTTAAATGAGGTACACAGTTAGGGACACGGCATTGTCCATTGGTGCGAACTTAAGCTAAAACTCCTTTAAAACCTCGTTTCCAGCCTGAGGCTGGAAATGCACTTCATTGGGCTGCTGCTTAATACCCCTTCCTTGATTCGTGTTTAGATATGAAATTTTAAGAACAACTAGTAAGGGCTGCACCACATTGATCTTCCCTTGCCAACCACCCCTTAACACCTTGATATTCCACCTGCGCCCAATCTCCCTGACAGCCTAACAATTTGACAGCCGTATTAGCAGGAATTCTTCCCACTTTTTGGCTTTGTTCACTGGTATTAGCATATAAATCCACGCCATTAGTACCGTAGCCTTGCGTTGTTAAGCCTATCTTTGGCACGAATACCCACCCAGTTCCTTCAAAACCATCACTAGCATTAGTAATCTGCACCCAATTTCCAGCAGCAGCAACAACCTGAACTGTTTCGTTGATGGGTATTTGCCCCAAAATTGTGCTTTTGGTACTTGCATTACTCCGCACATTTAAACCTTGCGGATCTGTATCAATGACGTAGGCAAGAATATCGCACTTTTCTGGATTAGTTGATTTAGCTAAAGCTATTTGATCAACTATACCAGTATTGAAAATCGCACTAATACAACTGAATGCCAATCCTATGACTAACTTTGATGCTGGACTTTTCACTTTTTTTGTTATGATTTCTTCAATTTTATGGCATCAGATGTAGGGGCGTACAGCTAGCTGTACGCCCCTACCTATGTATCTTTATCAAGTATTTCGTGAAATGGTATTACCTCATATCATAGCCAAACAAATTTGGGTCTACTTCTCCTAACTGCAACTCTGCTAAACCATACTCCGCCCATCGTCTTTCTACCATCGCCGCCACATCTGGGTCAGACTCCAAAGGCGAACCCCATTCATGGTCTGTTTCCGGCGGAATTTTAGTAGTCGCATCAATTCCCATGCGTCCACCTAAGCCAATTTTCTCACTGGCAAAATCCAACGTATCAAAAGGTGTATTCGGCAGAATAAATACATCTCGCACTGGATCAACTTTGGAACTAATCGCCCAGACCACTTGACGCGGATCGCGAATATTTATGTCTTTATCCACAACAATTACAAATTTAGTGTACGTAAATTGTGGTAAAGCACTCCAAAACGCTAAAGCCGCCCGTCGCGCTTGTCCAGGATATGCTTTATCAATGGAAATAATCGCCGCTTTGTAACTCAAAGCTTCCATTGGTAAGAAGAAATCGACAATTTCTGATACTTGTTGCCGCAGTATGGGCGTATAAATGCGATTTAGTGCGATCGCCATCATCGCTTCTTCTTTAGGTGGACGACCGCTAAATGTTGTTAAGTAAATCGGATTTTTCCGGTGCGTTATACACTCAAAGCGTACCAACGGCGAATCTTCCACACCGCCGTAATAACCCATATGGTCGCCAAAAGGCCCATCTGGTAAAACTTCTCCTGGTGTAATCGTTCCTTCCAAAACAAATTCTGAATCTGCGGGAACTTCCAAATCTACAGTTTTACACTTTGCCAACTGCACACCAGAACCGCCGTACAGTCCAGCAAACAGCCATTCTGATAAATCTACAGGTATAGGTGTGGCAGCTGCCATGATAATTAGAGGATCTACACCAAGTGCGATCGCAACTTCTAATTTTTTCCCACATTCGGCCGCTTTTCGCAAATGCCTCGCCCCACCCCGCACCGATAACCAGTGAACCGTCATCGTATTCTTAGATTGCAGTTGCAAACGATACACGCCTACATTTGGTGTACCCGTCTCACAATCTTTGGTAATTACCAGTCCCAGCGTGATAATCTTGCCAGCATCACCAGTATAAGGACGTATCAAGGGCAACTTATGTAAATCTAAATCATTGCCTTGCAGCACAACTTGCTGACAAGCAGGAAAAAAGTCACGCCCTGGTTTCGCCTTCACCACATCAAACAGCACTTTCCCAAAATCTATCGCCTGGGAAATCTTCTTCGGCGGTTTTGGCTGTTGCAGCATACTCAATTTTTTCCCCAGAGTTTCTAACTCTTCTGGATGCTGCATATTCATCGCCCAGCAAATCCTTTCCACAGTTCCCATCAAATTCACCGCCACCGGGAAGGAAGCGCCTTTGACGTTTTCAAACAACAACCCTGGCCCACCTTTTTGCAGCATCCGGTTGGAAATCTCAGCAATTTCTAAATCTGGGTCAACTAAGGCTGAAATTCGCCGTAATTGTCCTTTGTCTTCCAAAATTTTAATGAATCCCCGCAAGTCTCTCGCCATTGTTCTAATAAAGCTGATTATTTAAGAAGTGTGAAGCGCTTTCTTATATTATGGGGCATTGGGTATTGGCCAAACAGGGCACTGGGCATTGCAAAGAGACAAGCAAGACAAAGAAAAAACTTGTTCAATAATTCTCTCTTGTCCCTGCTTCCCTACTTATCCCTTATCTCTCCATTCGGAAAATTGTTAGTTTTAATTGGAAATTAACCTGTTTAGTAACTTTTCTTAACTGTGTTTTCCAAAGCATTTAGTTATTGTATCTAGGGATACGCAATTATTTTTTATAAATAAGCGCTAACCTAATCAAACATGGCCAAAATATACTATACCTTCCTGGCAGGAGGCCTTGTTATATGGCCCCTGCTGGGTTTATTTGTTAGAAGCTTGGACTGTGCCTTGCTTTCAAGTTTTTCGAAATTTTTGTAAGTTAGCGTTAGCGTAGACCAATACAGGCATCGCCACCCCTAACAATGTATATGTAACAGTTATTTTGTTAAATAGTATAAGGAATATTTTTTGAAGTTGAGCAATGAATTTGATTAATTTTCAAGATGATCAATAAAAAATATTTTATCACTAATATTTTTTTGCAACATCATTAAAACAATAATCCTACGCCTAAAAGGTGTGAGATTTTTAAGTAATAATGTTGACTTTACCAGTATCAATATCGTAACAAGCACCAACAATTTTTAGTTTACCTTCACGGAGTAATTTAGCTAAAATTGTTGAACTTTCCTGCAATTTTTCAGCTTGATATTGAATATTGGCAATAACTGCATTCTGCATATTATCACCCGTTCTTAATTTTACCCTTTCTACAGATGGTTTGATGCCCTCAATAATCAAACCAATTCTGCCAGGAAGTGGTTCGTTTTTGATTGCTTCTGCGACTGCACCGCATCTTCTATGACCCAAAACCATAATCAACTGCGAACCCAACACTGCTGTAGAATATTCGAGGCTACCTATAACCGTATCACTGACGACATTACCAGCAACTCGCACGACAAATAAATCTCCAAGTCCTTGATCAAAGACGATTTCCGCAGGTACTCTAGAATCTGCACAGCCCAATATGGCGGCAAAGGGATACTGAGCTTTAGCAACTAATCGTAGACGTTCTAATGATTGATCTGGATATTTGCGTTTTTGATGGATAAATCTTTGATTACCATCCAGCAAGCGTCTGACGGCTTCATTTGGACTGATTGGATTAGGGTTAACTGGGTGAATGTCAGCAACAGCAGTTTGCTCTGGATTCCAAAAGCTATCACCAAAAGCAGTAGCCGCAATACCTACCACACTGGCAAATTTTAAGAAATCACGTCGCCCTACAAATCCGTTAATTCGGCTCATCAATCTACCTAACAACAACAAAGCTGTTCTTAGGAAGATATCAGATTTGAGCAATATGCAAGAGTATTTTATTACACGGTTTAAGAGTCATTTAATCTTCACTTCTCATCATAATTTATAACTTATATCTGTAAAGATTCTCTATTCTGTACCTCAAGTAAATTCGATGTCATTTGTAAAATTTAAAGCCAGGGTTAGCCATAACCAAGAAGCTTTTTCAATACATAATATTCTGGTTACGAAAGAGTAGAGTTTGTGTCAAAAGCTAAAAAAATCTATTGTTTGTATTTACTGTGTTTTTTGGGAATACTTAACTCAGTACTGGCTATAGATATGACTTTTTTAAACAAAATGAACTGGAATTTCTTACGTAAAAATACTCCAAATAGCTCTGGCATAGATCCGTCTGTTCCAAGCCTTCAACCTGTGGTGCAGAAGAAACCTGCAACACCATCAACCCCCAAAAACCTGGCTGAATTAGAGCATGAAATCGAGTTACAAAGGCGGGTTCTCAAAACATCCCCTCAGCAACTGCATAGCAAAGCCAAGTGGGGTACAGGTAGTAGACTTATTTGGATAGTAATACTTATAGGCATTCCCGTTGGTGTAATTTGGGTTGCAAACCAGCCTTATCCGGTGATTCGCCGTCCGGTAATGCTCCATGCACCTTTTTTGTTGCTACCCAGCTACATCAGCATGGATAATCACTATCGGCAGGCGTTGGTATCAGTCGAGCAAGCTGAACAGTTGATTGAAAAAGCTACTAGTCCCGCTGATTTGGCTTTGGGAGAACAGAAGCTACAAGAAACACAACAACATCTAGATCAGTTACCAACTTCCTTTGTTAACGATTGGTCACAATACAGATATTGGTGGTATGACTCGCGCTTTAGCATCTACGGTTTTAATGCATTTCGGACTAAAGTTGGGCAGCTAGAAGCTCAGGTTTTTCAGGAAAAGAATGCTCAGTCTTTGCTTACCGATAATATGCAGACCTTTTTAAATGCAAAACAGCAATATGAACGAGCTACAACAGTAACTGATAAACAGACTGCAACAGCAGCTTGGCAAACGGCGCTTAATCAATTCGAGCAGATTCCTGGTCAAACCCTGGCAGGAAAAACTGTACAAAATCAACTAGATAATTATAAACGTGAGTTTCAGGAAGTTGTTGGATTGGCTGCTGGGAACGATCGCATCAGTGCCTTAATCACCGCAGCGCGGCAATTTTCCTGGCAAGCTGCCAAAGCTGGTCAAAATCCGCCGCACACTGTAACTGAATGGCGACAGATAGAAAATTTGTGGATAGAGGCAATTGAGCGGCTCAAATATATTCCTTCAAAAGACGTGGCTGGTTATACTGAAGCACAAAAGTTATTAGCAATTTATGAGGCGAATTTAGGTCAAGTTAAGGTAAGACGGCAAGCTGAAGCGGATGCTGTGGAGGCTTTGCAGACAGCGCAACGAAAAATCGAAAGTTTATTGGCTTCAATTCCTGCTGATCCTCATGATATGAAAAGCAATCGGGTGTTGAGCCAATTGCAAAGTATTATTAATCAATTAGAAAAAGTGCAAAATGGCACAACAGCCTATCTGAAAGCTCAAGAGTTACTACTTTCGGCAAATAATAAACTAAGCCAGCTACAGGTTAAATAAATAGTGGCGATCGCTTTGGCTAACTATGTGTTTTCTGTTTGATTTCTAGCCAGTTGTGGTGAAGCGGTGACGTTCGCTCTGCTTGTTGACTGCATCCACCCTTTTAGGGTAGTTCACAGAGCGGGCATCAACAACTGGCCATTGGGTGGGATTTTTGAGACGGGAATCGATCCCTTGTAGAATTTTCTCAATGTCCCAGTAACCCTGCTGATATCTCAATTAAAACTGGAACAGAAAAATTTTGGATGCCAAATTGCCAAAAGCACTCAATCAATTTTGATTGGGACAAACATAGGCGTTTTTATACTATGCAAAAACGCCCCAGATTTCCTCTGGAGCGACTTTGCAGGAGTTGTTGTTACTTAGCAGTACATCAAAAAGTGATGCAGAGCTTTATATATAGGAAGTTTAGTATGCATTCCTATTCATTCAGGGTTCTGGCAAATCCGGTTAATTTGCGTTTTAATCACTTTTTTCTGAATGAATGTCCTGTTTTACCTTTCTACTCGCTGTAGATGTGATTAGAAACGCAAGGATTATTGGGGAGAATTCTTTGAGCATCGAAAACGACGGTCGCGGCAGTGGCAGGTAGTATTATGGCTTTTGTATTAGTTATAGATAGCGTAGGCGCAGCCCACAGTAGGCATCGCTATCGCCTGGTGAAGCCCCCATATTAAGCTGGTGTTATGTTGAATGGGGCAAGAGTGATTAAAAAGGGTTAATGTCTTTTACCTGCTCCAAGATATAGCTCACCCACTTTCGGGTCATTCAACAATTCTTCACCAGGGCCAGAGATCGCATCGCGTCCCGACTCCAGAACATAGCCGCGATTAGCCATTTCTAAAGCCTTACGGGCATTTTGTTCCACTAATACGATCGCAGTACCCGCCTGATTAATTTGTTTAATCTGCTCAAACACTTGTGTCACTAAGATCGGGGATAAAGCAGCAGATGGTTCATCCAAAATCAGCAAACTAGGTTCCAACATCAAAGCTTTACCCATCGCTAACATCTGGCGTTCTCCTCCAGAAAGAGTACCAGCGCGTTGACGACGGCGATCGCTTAGTCTTGGGAACATGGTAAATATTTTATCTTTAATTGGTTTCAACGGAACGTTAAGCACAAAAGCACCCATCTCCAAGTTCTCTTCAACACTGAGAGAGGGGAAAACATTGGCGATTTGCGGTACGTAGCACATTCCTCGTTGGACAATTTCATTGGACTTTAGCCCCACGATATTTTCACCTTTGAAGGTAATTGTGCCTGTGTGGGGGATCAAAAGCCCAAAAATTGCTTTTGCTAAAGTAGATTTACCAGCACCGTTGGGGCCAATCACAGTTACCAATTCCCCTGGTGCAACCCGGAAATTCACACCTTGCAGGATATCTACATCTTTGATATATCCAGCGTGGACATTTTGGACATCTAGTAAATAGTCATTTGTCATGTGTCATTTGTCATTTGTCATTGGTCAACAGTCAAGTCAAAAATAACTATTGACTGTTGACTATGGACTATTACGGAGTTTTTTGCAACTCCGGTCGTTCTTCTGCAAGAATTGCCCCTTCTACTGGGCAAACTTGGAGACATATACCACAGTCGATGCAAGTGGCAAAGTCAATCCAGTACCAATCGGTTCCCTTGGCATTTTTGCCTGGGCCATCATGAATACAAGCTACGGGACAGGCATCTACGCAGTCAGCGACGCCTTCACAGACTTCTGTAACAATTGTGTGCGGCATGTTCTCGATTCCCTCTCTTCTGTATCGGCTATTTCTAGCCTAGCAGGGGGAGTGGGGAGTGTGGACATGAGGGAGAAGCAGGTGAGCAGGGGGCAAGGGGGCAAGGGGGAGAATAAAAAATTACCTCTTTCTCTTTCTCCTCTGCTCCAAGCTTTGTGCCCCTCTACCTCTTTTCAATGCCCCATACCCAATGCCAATGCCCAACTCACTTAACGCAATGGTTCTATTTTTGGTGAGCTATCAGCTTTGATCCAAGCAATTTGGGCTATGCTGCGATCGCGTGCATATTGGCGAATAGCGTCTGCATCCCTTCCCCCCAAATCAATTTCTACCCTTACCAAATGAGTGGAATCTCTGAGTTTTTGCGCGTAGGCAAAGGCGGCGGCGTTAGCATTAGCTGTCTCTGGTACTACCAACCAATTACTAGCTGGGGTTACCTGCGGTAATTGCTGAGTACACAGCAAAACTTGGTATAAATCTTCGATATTGAGGCCAAAACCAATTCCGGGGATGTTTTCTCCTTGGGGATGATATAGCCCCAAAAGCTGGTCGTAGCGACCACCACGCCCTAAAACTCTGGCTTGGGATTCGGTATCGTTTACAACTTCAAAGACGATACCCGTGTAATAGTCTATGGTCTGGATGAGGCTGAGGTCGAGGATTAATGGAAATTGTTTCTCTGATTCCAGTAATTCTACTAGGGATTTGAGGTTATTTACTGCCTCTCGCTGTTCTTGATCTAAATCCAAACTACTGACTTTTTGTAACACGTCTGCACCGGAGCCGCGCAAATCCATGATGATTCGGGCGCGATCGCGTAGTTTGTCACTTAGGGGTAAAGTATCTATAGTAATGCGGTCAAGATGAGCGATCGCACTACGAACTTGATCCTGTAAATTAGCAGGAAAGGCGCTCAGGAGCGATCGGGTAATTCCCGCTTCACCTAAAATTAAATGCCATCCCCGCAACCCCAGTGCTGCCAAACAATCAGCTACTAACAACAGTACTTCCGCATTCGCCAGCAATCCGCCAGCACCTAACAACTCCACCCCAGCTTGATAAAACTCTTGCTGGCGATTGTGTCTACTTTCCCAAGTGCGGCGAAACACATTAGCGTTGTAGTACAACCGTTGCGGATAAGTTGCATTTGCCATTCGAGTAACAACAGTGCGAGCAATAGATGCTGTTAATTCTGGACGTAGCCCTAATTCATCATCTTCGCCATTTTGTAGTTGAATCACCATCTGGCGCTGGATTGCTTCCCCCGCCATCAGAGTATCCATGCGTTCTAAAGTCGAGGTGATAATCCTGTGATATCCCCAACGATCAAACACCTGCTGTAACCGATCTTCAATCCAGCGTTTTTTCTCCACATCCAAGGGCAATAAATCCCTGGCTCCTGCTGCTGGTTGATACACCATTATTTTTTCTTCCCACCAAACAAACCACCGAACAAACCACCACTACCAGATTTATCTGGTTGCTTATCTCCATTATTGGCGGATGAAGTCACCTTATGATCACTAGGTTGTTGTCCTATAGCTCTATCTATTTTCGGTTTCCATTGCAGAGCCGTTTCGTCATTGGGGTCTAATTTGAGAGCATTATCGAAGTGGATTTTTGCCATTTTTAGCTGATTTTGCTTCAAATACACCATTGCAATTAAGCTATGGCAGTGACTATTTTTAGGTTCTAGCTTCAGGGCATCCTGCAACTCTACTTTGGCTTGGGCAAATTGGTTTTTGTCAATCAAAGATTGAGCACGACGAACATACTGTTCTACAACCGAGTCTTCTTTTGGTGGCGCTGGTGGTGGTGGTGTACTTTTTGGTATATTTTGCTGAGGTGTGCTTGAGTTAACTTTGGGTTGAGCAGATGGCGGCGGTGCGGATGATTTGCCCGCACTCCGCATTAAATATACTAAATTCAATTCACTAACTTGGGCAATGACTTGCAGCGCTTGCTCTAAAGGATCATATTGAGTTTCGCCGATTTTAGCGATCGCACTTTTATAGAAATGATCAAGATTAGGTGCCTCAACTAACTGTCTAGCCAAGTCGGTGCTGAGAGTCACCGAAGTAGATTCTTGTACCAAGCGCTTGCCAATTTGCGACAAAATTAAAATATATTCCGTGCGAGTGCGATCGCCACATAGTTTTTCGTAAGCTGGGTTAACCAGCTTTGATAACAATTCGTTCCCTAGCTGTTTTTGTTCAGCACTTTCAGTAAAACTACTATCCGGGTGTAGACGGCGGGCGATTTTGAGATAACGTTTGCGAATTTCTTTGACATCCGCATCCACTGGAACGCACAAAATTGCGTGATGATCTATGAAATCATATTTAAATAGTCCACGATCTATTTTGAAAGACATATAGAGGATTTGCACCAAAGGAGCAGTTAGATTTTTTTTAGTTTACCCAAAGTCGAGGGTAAAGCCCCCATCTGCTACACCCATGCTGATAACGGTGGAACTTGTAACAATTCGCTACTGAGGGAGTCGTGAATATAACCATTTGTTGCGAGAATTCTACCTGACTCAATTTTGACAGGAGTGCCATCGTAGGCGGTGACTTTGCCCCCAGCTTCTTGCAATAAAATTATCCCGGCAGCAATATCCCAAGGAGAAAGCCCTCGTTCCCAATAACCATCGACACGTCCACAGGCAACATATGCCAAATCTAGCGATGCAGAACCGCTACGTCTAACTCCTTGGGTAAGATGGGTGAGGTGACTAAATTCTGCGTAGTTGTTATCAGAGGTTTCGCGGCGATCGTAGGCGAATCCTGTCACTAGTAGACTTTTACTTAGTTCAGATGTTACCGAAACCTTGATAGGGTGGCGGTTACGCGTTGCTCCCAAGCCAGCAGCAGCACAGAATAGCTCATTGTGGAATGGGTCATAAATTACACCAAGTTGCGGAACGCCATTAATTAACAGTCCAATAGAAACCGCAAAAAATGGGTATTGATGAGCGTAGTTGGTTGTACCATCTAGAGGATCTATTGCCCAAAGGTATTCATTCTCTTGATTACCTAATTTTCCTGATTCTTCAGCGAGGATAGAATGCTGGGGAAAGTGGCGGCGCAAAATTTCTAAAATCAACTCTTCTGAGGCTTTATCAGCAGCGGTGACTAAATCACCAGGTCGTCCTTTTTCAATAATTGCGTCTTCTAATTTACCTAAGTAACCTTGCAAAATGGCACCAGCAGCTAAGGCTGCTTCTGTAGCAATATCTAGAAAAATTTGTAGATTATTCATTAGTTATTGGGTACTGGGAATTGGGTACTGGGAATTGGGTACTGGGGATTGGGTAGGGGGCATGGGCAAGAGGACTTGGGGACAAGGAGAATTGGGGACAAGGGGAAAGACTTGTTTCAAGTTCTCACCTCTTGTCCCCTTGTCTACTTCTTCTCCCCATTCCCCAGTTCCTAATCCCTAGTCCCCAATCCCCAATTTTCACAGATTTTGGCGACGAAACTCAGCGGGAGTGAGGCGCATGGATTTTTCTGGGTTCCAGATTCCTTGGCCCATGAGTCTAGCCCATTGTTGGGCACGTTCTAAACGCTGGTCATACTTATGGTTAGGCGATCGCCCAACAAACATTGCATTCCCTTGTTTCACTAATTCTTCATTCAACAACACCTTATTTTTCCACACATAAGCTAGAGTTCGCCCAATTTTGTCTTTTGCTTCTAAATCAAACTCCAGCGTTACCGATTGTTCTGCACCACCAATTAGATTCTCTAACTGTTCTTTTGCTGCTTCCCCCCAAGGTCGCTGTCGCAAATCTGGTGCATCAATCCCAACTAACCGCACTTGAGAAATCAAGTTTGGTTGTTCAGCCATGCCTAACACTTCCAAAGTTTGCCCACTAACTACCCGCGCTACTTTCACTTGAGCCTCATTGTTTGGCAGCTGGTTTTTACCTTGGCAACTCACCAAGAGCAATAAGCAAGCCAAAATGGCTATTTTTCGCACCCAGTCACCAAGACGCACAAGCATCAGAACTTCTCCTATGGTCGCCGCTGCGCGATCGGTGATTTTGAATTGTTTATTCCTCATCTAACGGTAAACCAGCTTTGACTCTTCCCCTAGCAAAATAGCGGCCAAACTGGAGTTCGTAGACTTCATCTTCGTCTTGTGTCTCCACCTCCAAGTCAGAACGGGGGTAACTCACACACAACAAGGCATAACCTTGCCGACGTAAATCTGGCGACAATCCGATCGCCTCTGGTTGGTAAATTTCTCCCGATAAAACTCTCACTGCACAAGTGGTGCAAGCCCCGTTGCGGCAGGAAAACGGCAGTTCTACTCCTTGTTTTTCGCCAGCGTGAAGGATGTAGCGGTCTTCTGGGACTTGGAGGGTGTGTGTTTTGCCAGTGGCACGATCGCGAACTCTAATTGTGTATGTACGGGACATCTGGATTTGCGTTTTGGATTTGGGACTTTCAGATTCAATCTAAAATATCTTTCTTTATCTTTGCATTTTCTGGGATTCTATAGTATGATCGTAACCTGTGGCACCTGGAGAGGTGGCCGAGTGGTTTAAGGCGCAGACCTGGAAAGTCTGTTTAGGGAAACTTAACGGGGGTTCGAATCCCCCCCTCTCCGTTTTAAAACCTAGTCTAAATATATAGTTTGAACCATACTTCTACAAATAGTCAGGTTCAGTAAAAAGCAGGATATTGCCAAATAAATTCTTAAAATTTCTTTGAAAGTACGTTAGCGTTCCGCAGGAAAGGGATCGTACAAACTAAAACAGAAGCGAGGCACTTGTGACCTCGCTTCTGTTTTAGTACAACAGTGGTTTATACAAGATTAACGAGACCTATTAACGCTTGCACCTTTAGCTGACTTTGCCTCTTGAAGTAACTGTGGCAGATGCTGCTCAATTTTTTGAGCTGTCTGTTCTTCCTGCTGCAAGTTTTGCTGTAGCAATTGCACTACTTCGTTCTGTCCCATCTGCTCGGCACCTTTAATCAAACCACGATAGGCGGCAATTTCCAGTTGTTCGACCTTGGCCTGTCCTCCTGCTAGCCCTAAATCCACAATTTGAGGATTATCAGCAGACAGTAGTGTTAATTTTTGAGTATCACTAATCAAACCAGCCGCTGCATCACAAGTGACGCGCTGTGGTTGTTGTCCCAAGGCGCTGAATACTTGCTCTAGATTTCTAATTTGCTGCTCGGTTTCCCGAATATGGGTTTCGAGCAAGGACTTCAATTGGTTATGTTGGCTACACTGCCACATTAATTGCTGTGCTTCCAAGAAGCGATGTTCAGCATCGTACATACCACCAAGTTCATAGATGAACTTATCCTGCAAGTTTGTGATTTTTTTGGTACCGGGACGTTCGCTAAGTTGAACCATTGTGATTCTCCTTCATGTTTGACGCTGTATTTAACAGCCACACCCCTAACCTATGTCTGCTACCCAAGTATTCTCTTCATACCTCAGGTACAGCTAAGTGTTAAATCTGACTGCTAAATTCAATACACAATCTAGTAAGAAGTAACATTTGTTTATTTTTCACTCATAATTGAGTCATTTTGTAAAGTCGCCAAACTCCTACTTCACTATGGCAACAGCCTGATGAACGGATCGGGTAAATTAAGATAAGTAAAGAAAACGCTTTGAACTAAATGGCAGCTCTAAGCTTACAAGAAATTTCTACTCAGTTAGAAAGTCCGAATTTACGCGATCGCATGGTAGCCCTTGCCAATCTGCGTCATGTAGCCCCTGAGGATGCAGTCCCTTTGATTAAAAAGGTACTGGATGACGAATCTTTGCAACTGCGATCGATGGCGATATTTGCTCTTGGAATCAAGCCAACGGCTGAATGTTATTCAATTTTGGTCAGAATTCTCGAAAATGACCCAGATTATGGGATACGCGCTGATGCTGCTGGTGCCTTAGGATATTTGGGTGATGCCAGAGCCTTTGAAGTGCTTTCACGGGCATTTTATGAAGATACTGATTGGCTAGTACGCTTTAGTGCAGCCGTTTCTCTAGGTAACATTAAAGACCCCCGTGCCCGTCAAATTCTACTTCAGGCATTGGATAGCAAAGAAGTAGTGTTGCAACAAGCTGCAATCTCTGCACTGGGAGAAATTCAAGACATTGAGTCTGTAGATCAGATTCTGCGCTTCGCCCAATCAGATGATTGGTTAGTAAGGCAGCGTTTAGCAGAAGCTTTGGGTAATCTTCCTACTCCCAAGAGTGTCTCAGCTTTAAAATATCTGGAAAAAGACAATCATTTCAACGTTGCTGAGGCAGCCAGGATTGGTCTCAAGAAGCTTGAGGAAATAGGCAATCAAGCTTAAGATTAAAGTTTCCTGCTACCTTTTAATAATAATTAAGTGGGAATTTTAGCATTTTGATGCAGGGTAATTTTATTCATGAATATTGAAGAGTTTTTTGAGTTAAGTGCTGGTAAATGGTTTTCTCATCGTACTAGTCAACATTTGGCTTTTAACCAATCTGAACATAGCAAGTCAGACATCATTATTGAGACTCTGGCAATAGATGATCCAGAAGTGATCAAACTGTGTCAACAGTACAAAGTTAATCCTAGTTCCGCCTCTTGTGCTGCCAAAATTAGCTGGAACGGCACAATGGAAAAGGATCAAGTAAAACACAGTGGTTCAACTGTGTTGGTTTCGGTAACTGATGCAGATAATCCAGCTGAAGGTAAGTTACTGCGGGAAATAGTTGATGCCGATAAAACCCCAGTTGCCGGACACTATAAATTTGACAGTGATGGTGCCTTAATTCTAACTATAGAGGATGAAACCATGTGGTTAGAGGAGCGCTTGTGGTTTGCTAGCCCCAATTTGCGAATGCGGGTAAATGTCCTCAAGAGTGTTGGTGGATTTAGTATTACTTCCTTTACTTCTGAGATTCGCATGGGTGGCTTTCCCCCAGCGGCGAAGACTTCCGAGGCGGCTAATTCAGTATCGAGTTAGTGGGTTAACAAAATATTCCCCCAGAAGCAAGGCTGATTTTTCAAGGTATCTGAAAAACCTCTGTCAAAATCTCTCTCCTAAAAGGAGAGAGATTTTGAATTTTCCCCCTTCCCGTGTCGGGAAGGAGGTTAGGTTTTCGTTGGCTTTTCCACATGACCTGAATTGTCAGGGAAGCAATGAGAGAATATTAGTGGCTGGCAACTGAGTTCTGGATGAAAAGACATTTTCAAAAAGAACTATTGTTGAATATTGTTTATAATCTCAATCACAAAATGCCAATCTGTAGTTAATTCCATAGTTAGCAAAAAATTTAGATATATTTCTCTTTGCGTTGATACTTTTTAAATTTGCAAAAAGTTAGCGATCGCCTGCGGTAATGGCAAAATAATTACAATCAACAAAGCCATTGCCAGTAATCCCCAAATGTCACGTTTGTTATCCAATTCAGTGACATCATTCAGTGCAGGTTCATCAATCAACGGCATAAATAATAAGATAATCGCCCACACCAAAAATTCTTCTCGTACTAAAGAAAGTAATAGCAAGAGGACGCGAGCAATTTGACCAATTACAATCGCAGTTCGTTGTCCAAACATCGCATGGACAATGTGACCGCCATCCAGTTGTCCCACAGGCATTAAATTTAAGGCTGTAACAATTAGTCCTAAAAAACCAGCTACTGCAACTGGATGCAAATCAAGGGCTGATTGTGCTGTCAACTGACTACCCAAGGCTAACTTCGAGAGTAGCGCTAGTAAAATGGAATACTTGGGATTAAGGGCATCAGGATTCAAAAGCCGGGTTTTTTCAGTGAGGGAAACCACATCAGAATGAGCTAAACCCCATATTAGTAATGGCAAAGTCACGACAAAGCCAGCAATTGGCCCAGCAATACTAATGTCAAATAAAGCTTTGCGGTTGGGAATAGGACTACGCATTTGAATAAATGCACCAAAAGTTCCCAAGAAGAAAGGGATAGGAATAAAGTAAGGCAACGTTGAGCGAATCTTGTAAAATTTAGCTGTCAAATAATGCCCAAGTTCATGAATGCCCAAAATAGTCATCAATCCTAAGGCATAGGGTAATCCCTTGAATAAGACATCTGGGTTAGATAGAACTTTCAGCAAAGAGCCAATTTCCCATAGAGGCGGAAGAGCAACACCAGCAATTTCTATCCCCACTAAGGTAGTAGTTAGCAAAGTAGCTACTAGTAGTAGAAGTGCTAATCCTGGTCGAGTTAACCGTTCTTGGTCGCGCCGTGGTGTATTTCTCTCTTTAGCAGCTTGAACGTTGGGAACCAGCACAAAGAAAGGTTTGTCATTTAAACCTTCTTGAAAGATCAGCAAGAAGCGATCGCCAAATTGTGCTTCAATATTAGTCTTAATCTGCTGATAAGCTTTGCTGGCTTGAGTTCGCAACTGACCACGGCAAATCACAGCTTGTGGTCGATACTCAATATTTTGAACGTAGTATACAGACCAAGGAAAACAATTTCGCAGTTGAGTTTCTTCCGTAGGCTCAATGGGACGCACTATTGGTTCTGCGGGAGGCTGGATAGTCGGCTGTGATTCTGAGCCTTGGGCTTGGGTTTCGGTCTGTGTATCTCTTGGCACTCGCCTTCCCCATTGAAATAACATCCAGTACAAAAGTGTGGAGGCAAATAATGACCAAATAATCAGCGCTGGCGGCGGAGGTTGTTTTGCTCCATACATCAGCGTCCATCCACTCAACAGAAATGCTGGTGTCATTAAAACCAGCCACAACAACCATACTGGCGTCCGGGTGATCTGAGCGACGCTATGCTGCACCATTAAATAAGTAGCTAGCCCCAGTAGGATGATAAACAGAAACCAAAATGCCATGTTATCTTCAGTAATTTTGACAAAACGCCCCACCAGTAGCCTCAGCACCATAGCATTAACTACAAGGCAGACCTCAAATCCTAATTTTTTTCACAACGGTTAACAGTGCTGGTTAACGCTCAAGTTTCAATTCTTTAGAATTTCCACACTGCAACCAGATTGTCCACAACTCCTCAGTTTCGGTTCTTTGATCATGTGCCCTTTACCTCAACAGCCAAGTCATACAACTAAGCCACCACGGGCTGTCTTCCCTAACGAAGTTCCTAGCGGAGGTTCTATGCAATCGGACTTCGCACAAGAGAGCATTTTTGCTTTTCCACCCAATCGGGACACATTAGGAGGAACCTCTTATCTTATTGTAAGAAATGAAGGCAATATCCTCATAGACTGCCCGGCTCTAGACCAAACAAATCAAGATTTTTTAGGAACGCATGGAGGCGTGCGTTGGTTGTTTCTCACCCATCGAGGCGCTATTGGCAAAACTGCTGAAATTCAGCAAACCTTTAACTGCGAAATCTTGATTCAAGAGCAAGAAGCTTATTTATTACCAGGCTTAACCCTAACTACCTTTAGTCAAGATTTTACACTTGATGCATCAACGCAAGTGATTTGGACACCAGGTCATTCTCCCGGCTCATCTTGCCTATACTACAGTGAACTTGGAGGTA
The DNA here is from genome assembly GCF_015714705.1 of Nostoc sp. NZL. Classification (NCBI taxonomy): domain Bacteria; kingdom Bacillati; phylum Cyanobacteriota; class Cyanophyceae; order Nostocales; family Nostocaceae; genus Nostoc; species Nostoc sp. NZL. The sequence continues at coordinate 69,231 of NZ_WBKL01000024.1, forward strand.
TATTGTTTTCTGGTCGCCACTTAGTTCCTAATCAGCAGGGTAAAGCAGTACCATTACGGACAGCCAAAACCTTTCACTGGCCCCGACAAATTAACAGTCTTCGGTTATTATTAGAACGTTTTACACCAGAAACTCTCAGATACATTTGTCCGGGAGCTAATACAGGTTTTCTTAGAGGCAAGCGTGTCATAGATCAGGGTTATCAACACATTGCATCTCTGGATTTACTAACTTTGCTGCGTATACAGCCCCTAATTTAACATTGGTGGTTTTTGATACTGGTGCAAAATATAAGTTAAGGAAGATATTGTCTGGGGAATTCTAGCGTTAGACAAGGAATTCTAGTAAAAAGTTATGAGCGCAAAAATTGATGGAACTGTAAGGATCGCTGGCTACGAAATTATAGAGCAACTTTATTCTGGTTCTCGCACCCAAGTGTATCGGGCAATACGAGAACGCGATCGCCAACCAGTTGTCATCAAGCTCTTAAAACGAGAATACCCCAGTTTTAGCGAATTAGTACAGTTTCGCAACCAATATGCGATCGCCAAAAATTTAGATATTCCCGGCATTATCAAACCCTACAGTCTGGAAGCCTATCAAAATGGCTATGCCCTGGTCATGGAAGACTTTGGTGGCATTTCCTTGCGGCAATTTACTCAAGGAAGACCACTGACCTTAGAGCAATTTCTTCCCATTGCCTTGCAACTGATAGACGCACTACACCATTTACATCAACAGCGCGTCATTCACAAAGACATCAAGCCAGCGAATATCCTCATCCATACAGATACTAAACAAATCAAGCTGATTGACTTCAGTATTGCCTCGCTCTTACCACGAGAAACCCAGGAAATCCAAAGTCCCAACGGACTTGAGGGGACGCTGGCGTATTTGTCGCCAGAGCAAACCGGACGGATGAACAGGGGCATTGACTACCGCAGTGACTTCTATTCATTAGGTGTAACTTTCTTTGAACTACTTAGTGGACAACTGCCCTTTGAGTCTCATAACCCGATGGAGTTGGTGCATTGCCACATTGCTAAACTTCCACCCTTCCTGTGCGATTTCAACCCCCATTTGCCCTTGATGCTGGGTGAGATTGTCCGCAAATTGATGGCGAAGAACGCCGAAGATCGTTATCAAGGTGCGCTAGGACTTAAACATGACCTAGTTACCTGCCTAGAACAGTGGCAAGAAACAGGCAAGCATACCTGGTTTGATTTGGGACAGTGCGATATTAGCGATCGCTTTCTCATACCCGAAAAACTCTACGGACGAGAATCAGAAGTGCAGACTCTACTGGAGGCATTTGGTTATGTTGCCAATGGTGGCTCCCAACTGATGCTGGTGGCAGGTTTTTCTGGCATTGGCAAAACCGCAGTCGTTAATGAAGTACATAAGCCGATCGTGCGGTGGAACGGCTACTTCATCAAAGGCAAGTATGACCAATTCAACCGCAACATTCCTCTGTCTGCCTTTGTGCAAGCCTTTCGCGATCTAATGAGACAGTTGCTTAGTGAAAGCGATACCCAATTAGAGCAATGGCAGAGCAAGATTTTAGCGGCAGTTGGAGAGAACGGACAAGTTCTGATCGAGGTAATTCCTGAACTAGAGCAGATGATCGGCAAACAGCCTACTATCGCTGAATTATCGGGCGGTGCGGCACAGAACCGTTTCAATTTGCTGTTCCAAAAGTTTATTCAGGTATTCGCAACAAGAGAGCATCCGTTGGTAATCTTTCTTGATGACTTGCAGTGGGCAGATTCGGCATCACTCAATTTGCTGAAGCTGTTGATGACCCAGAGTGATTGTGGCTATCTATTCATTATTGGTGCATACCGCGATAACGAGGTGTTTGCAGCTCATCCACTCATGTTGACGCTAGATGAAATTGAAAAGGCATCTTCCCCTGTAAATACTCTGACCCTAGTTCCCTTGAGTCAAGCAGATGTGAACCATTTAATCGCCGACTCCCTCAGTTGTGCAACTGAACAAGCATTGCCGTTGACAGAGTTGGTTTATCAAAAAGCTAAAGGCAATCCCTTTTTCACGACTCAGTTTCTGAAAGCGTTACATGAGGATGGGCTGATTACCTTTGATTGGGAAGCAGGTTTTTGGCAGTGTGATGTGGTGCAAGTGAGAGCGATCGCTCTCACTGATGATGTGGTGGAATTTATGACACAACAGCTTCAGAAATTACCACCCAACACTCAAGATATTTTGAAACTGGCAGCCTGTATTGGCAATCAGTTTGATTTAGGAACATTGGCGATCGTTTCTGAACAATCCCAAATCGAAGCAGCTGCAAGTTTATGGAAAGCCTTGCAGGAAGGTTTGATTCTACCCCAAAATGAAGTTTATAAGTTTTTTGTTGGGGAAGAACATCAACCAGTTACCCAAGAAAATTCGGTGATTGTTGCATATAAATTTTTACATGACCGGGTGCAACAAGCGGCATACTCCCTAATTCCCGCCGATGAAAAACAACCCGTTCACCTGAAAATTGGACAGTTACTCTTGAGTAACACCCCCAAAAGCAACTGGGAAGAACGCATTTTTGAAATCGTCAGTCAACTAAATGTTGCGGCTGAATTGATTGCCCAATCCGCAGAACGTCAAGAATTGGCACAATTTAACCTGATGGCAAGCCGCAAGGCAAAAGCGGCAACTGCCTATAATGCTGCCTGCAAATATGCCCAGATAGGCATTGGGTTACTCGCCCAAAATAGTTGGCAACATCAGTATGAGTTGACCCTAGCCCTCCATCAAGTCGCCACAGAAGCCGCCTATCTGAGTGGTGATTTAGAGCAGATGAAAGCTAATGCCTGTCTTGTCCTCAACCATGCCAAAACCCCATTAGATCAAATCAGCGTTTATGAGGTGAAAATTGAGGCATTCACTGCCCAAGGTCAGTTTGCCCATGCGATCGCAGCGGCACTTGCCATCTTAAAGCAATTGGGAGTGGAACTGCCCATAGCGCCTACCCAGGAAGACGTGGCAGCGGCCTTTAATACCGTCTCAGATGTGATTGGAGAGCGGTTAACTGCCGAGTTACTCAACCTTGGCGAACCAAGGGATGCAAACATCCTGGCGGCGGCTCGAATTTTGACATCAGTAGCACCCTGTGCTTATCTGTTTCAGCCACTGCTGTATTTACTGGTGATTTTAAAAAAGGTTTATCTGTCCGTAGTGTATGGCAATGAGTCAACCTCAACCTTTAGCTATGTCTCTTATGGGATATTGATGTGTGGTGTGTTCGGAAACGTTGAATTAGGTTACGAATTTGGTCAGTTAGCCCTCGACCTGCTATCACGTTATCAAAATTCCGAATTTAAGGGGAAAACTTTATTACTAGTCTATTTGTACACAAGGCATTGGAGAATGCACTTGCGTGAGACATTACATCCCTTGCAGATGGCCTATTGTAGTTGTTTAGATGTGGGCGATTTGGCTTTCGCGGGCTACTCTGCGTATAACTACGGTTTTTACTCCTATTTTGCCGGACAGAATTTAACGCGACTGGAGCCGGAAGTTGCTGGATATTGTGAAGCGCTCAAGCACCTCAAGCAAAATCTAACTCTGACTTATTCTCAGTTAATTCGACAAATTCTGCTCAATTTAATCGGCGATGCAGATAATGTCGTGGTGTTGAGCGGTACAGCCTACAATGAACAGGATAAACTTCCATTACATGAAGCAGCGGGCGATCGCACCGGATTAGCATTGCTGTGGATTAACAAACTAGTTGTGTCCTATTTGTTTTCAGAGTTTCAACAAGCCACAGAAGAGGCTAGGCAGGCAAGACAGTATTTGGATGCTGTCCTTGCTTTTTTATATGTACCCATTTTTCATTTCTATGAGTCTCTAGCTCAATTAGCATGGATTGAGCAACTTTCAACTCCAGAACAGCAGCAAATGAAGGAATGTATTGCTGCCAACCAAGAAAAACTCAAATACTGGGCAACTCATGCGCCGATGAATTTCCGGCACAAATTTGATTTGGTGGAAGCCGAGCGGCAAAGGGCTTTGGGTAACAAAGCCGAGGCAATAGATTTGTACGATCGCGCCATCATTGGAGCCAAAGAAAACGATTACATCCAGGAAGAAGCGCTGGCCAATGAACTGGCAGCTAAGTTTTACCTTGATTGGGGTAAACAGCGCATTGCCCAGGAATACATGACCGAAGCCTACTACGGCTATGCTCGTTGGGGCGCTAAAGCCAAAGTTGCGGACTTGGAACAACGCTATCCCAAACTCCTCGCCCCCATCTTAGAGCAAACCCGTTCTCCCCTGTCCACGAACGAAACTATCTTCACATTGGGGAGTATCAGCTCCACCAGTTCTACCACTTTCAGCAGTGGTAGCGCCTCTTTTGCTTTAGATTTAGCTGCCATTCTCAAAGCTTCTCAAACTATTTCTGGGGAAATCGAACTCGAAAAACTGCTTTCAGCACTGCTGCATATCGTCATCGAAAATGCGGGAGCTGATAAGTGTGTTTTCATGCTTTTGGAGTCAGATCGTTTGCTAATTCAGGCGTTAGCACAGCTTTCCCTGAGTAGTGTACGGAACCAGACTGCCAACATCGATTTTTATCCAATGTTGCTCAACCCAGAGCCTGTTGAAGACTCTCAGGATGTGCCAGTTGGCTTAATTAATACCGTCAAACGCAGCTTACAACCAATAGTGATTATTGATGCCACGGTGCATCCTCAATTAATCAATGACCCGTATATTCAGCAACAGCAGCCCAAAAGCATCTTGTGCAGCCCGATTTTGCATCAAGGTAAGTTGCTGGGCATATTGTATCTGGAAAACAATTTGGCAACCGCAGCATTTACAAGCGATCGCGTCGAACTGCTGAACTTACTTTGCGCCCAAGCTGCAATTTCTCTGGAAAATGCCCGACTTTATCGAAATTCCCAGAACTATACTCAACAGCTAACACAATCTCTAGCAAAATTGCAGGCTAGTGAAATTCGCTTCCAAAATTTGGCGAATAATATTCCCGGTATGGTGTACCAATTCCGTCTGGCAGTCGACGGTTCAGCTTCAACACCCTACGTTAGCTCTGGCTGTTTGGATTTGTATGGATTAGAGCCAGAGTTGGTGATGGCAGGAACGCATAACCTTTACGCCATGAATCATCCTGAGGATCAATCAGCTATTACCCAAGCGATCGCTTACTCTGCCCAAAATCTGACACCCTTTGAGCAAGAATGGCGCATTATCCTGCCTTCAGGAACCGTGAAATGGATTCAATCTGCGGCTCGGCCAGAGCGACAAGCCGATGGCTCAATCCTATGGGATGGGGTGGTGATTGATATTAGCGATGTCTACGAGGAGCTTCGCTTACGCAAACAGGCCGAAGCATCTCTAGCCAAAGAACGAGAGTTTTTGAATGCGATCATTCACAATATTACAGATGGGATTGTTGTTTGTGATGCTAATGGCAAATTGACTCTATTTAACAAAGCAACTCGTGAATTTCATGGCTTACCAGTACAATCATTACCACCAGAACAATGGACAGGACACTTCGATCTCTATCAACCTGATGGTCAAACACCCCTATCAAAAACAGAAATTCCTCTGTTTCGCGCCTTACAAGGAGAAATCGTCGAAAATGCCGAAATGGTAATTGCACCAAAGCATGGTTCTAAAAGAATTTTAGGGAGCATCCACTTTTGGCAGAAAGACTTAAATAGTTAACAAACCATTGAGATAAGCACAACGAATAGAGAGGATGTGATTAACACTATCAACATTCCACTGTGCGCCAGAAATTTTAATTCTCGCACCAATTTGTTTAATAGCAGATTCAACTGCTCCAGAACCAATAGAACAAAGT